>JANMUW010000472.1:0-3410 GCA_031392105.1 Acidobacteriota bacterium
TTCAAATTTGAAATTTCAAATGGTTTTAGCGGCTGTGCCGCCCGATGAGCGGAAAGGCTTTGCTTTTCCGTCCAATACTAATAACTTCGGAGGCTACGCCTCCCGCTTGAGGCGTAGCCTCAATGAAGCTGAGAAACCTGCCGGAAAGGCAAAGCCTTTCCGCTCATCGGGCGGCACAGCCGCTAAAACCATTTGAAATTTCAAATTTGAAATTTGAAATTTCATAAATCAATCAGCGCTACTTAAGCCTTCTTTGCGAGCACTTCCAAATACTCCGACTCCACAACCGTGTTTCCATCGGTCGCGCGATTCGAGCTTTCCCACAACGCAACAAGATCCGAACGCAACGCAGCTTGCCCGGTCTCATCCAGCATCTCGAACGCTTTCTGCGTCGGGCCGAAATATTTTCTGAAATGCTCGACGACTTCCTCCGGGCCGAATGGATAGGTGAACATGATCTTCCGGCGCTCGAGTTTCAGATCGGATATGCCCTCCGATAATCGCTCGCGTACGGTATCTTCACTTCCCCACTGCACGGGCGAAGGCATACCGGGCGGAGGCGGAACGTGTTTCGCACCGGTCTTGAACATCTGGCCGGTGAACGCTTCGGGAGTCCAGTTCGCCATCGCGATCAGGCCGCCCGGTTTTGTCACACGAATCAACTCGCTCGCGGTAACGTCCGGGCGCGGAGCGAACATCGCCCCGAACATCGTCATCACGATATCGAACGCGTTGTCTTCGTATGGCAGCGCCTCAGCATCACCGACTTCAAATTTCGCATCGACACCTTCGGCTGCGGATCTGCCTATCGCCTGCTCGATCAGATTCGGTGCAATGTCGATTCCGGTTACGGTCGCTCCTTTTTTTGCGGCGGGGATCGCGAGATTGCCCGTGCCGGTCGCGACATCCAGGATGTGCGTGCCCGGTTTTATATCAAGTCGCTCGACGAATTCCGCCGCCCCGGTTTCAATCGATTTAGCGATCTCACCAAAATCACCCGCGATCCACATTCCGCGGAGCTTTCCTTTCAAAGTTTCCATTTCGGGACTCATCTGTGTGCTTTGCATAAATAATTACCTCCAAATTCTTGACGTTCGGCGCGACTGCCGCGTCAGCGGCAGATTGCGTTTAGCCGTGGCCTTCAGGCCACGGAACCAGCGTTGACTAATACCAGCCGCGTCAGCGGCTGCTGACCCATCGTGCGCCGCTACGCGGCGCTTTTTCTTTTCATCCTGACCGTGGGCTCAAAGCCCACGGCTAAACGCATCAGCGGCTATGCGGCGAGTATCCCGATACTTGAAACCAACACCTCGTCACTCGTCACTCGTCACTAGTCACTCACATTACACAACCCAATGATCGGTTGATGCAGCATCGTGATCTCGGCGTTCCGGCCCATGTACGAGCGGCCCATTGCGATCGCTTCGGTCAGATTATCGGCGCGTTCCCATCCGAGCATTTCGGGAACGTGGGCGTTTTCAGCTCCGGCCACGATGACTTTGCCGACATGCTGGCGGCCGTTCTCGCCCCAGTACCACATAAAGAACGGATGAGCTCCGTGGTAAGCATTGCCGCGGCGATACATCTCGATGTACGCCGGATTCGTTGCGAACTCACGCTCGTATTTTTCGCGAAGATAAAACGCATCTCGCGATTCCGGCAGCAAGCGGTGGAAGAACTCTATGTACGACGGATGAAAATTATGATCGAACTCATCGAAGCAAGGATGAGTGACGATCATCACACCACCTTTTCTTAATAACGGCTTGTTGCGATACATGTTGAAGTGATATCCAAGGGCCATCACCTGCACGAGCAGCGGATTTAGCGCCGAGTAAACGTTGTACGGCGAGATATCTGGAATGCCGGAGATCAAAATATCGCATTGGCCTTTGACCGGGATCTCGTATTGCCGGTAGTTCAATTCCAATATCTTGTCGTGCACCGGCTCGGTGCGGCCGGCATAGCATCCGATCAATTCGTATTGCGCCGGGATCGCGTGTAGCAGCTTTCGCCTCGCTGCTCGCGGTAGTTTTGAGAACGTCCGCTTCATCGCCTCCCACTTCATCCGATCGGCGAACGAAAACTCATCCTCGTTTCGCGTGAGAATGTCGTAACCGTCCGAAAACATTTTGTTGTTCAGTGCGGTTTCGATATGGAAGACTTTGCAGTTCTCGTCGACCAATTTCCCGAGCCGGATGACCTTGTGATTCAACTCCGACGCCGGCGGATCCATATACGAATGCGAATCGCGGATCGTCTGCGGCTCGTGGTGAGCGCGAAGGGATTCGTAATCGCATAGACCGACCGCAACCGACTTATGTCCGCCGTCCATCGGGACGAGATTGATGTTGAGATATATGAGCAGATCGCTTTCGATCGCGCGTTTGTTCACACGGAGCGGCTCGTTGTGACGCGTGTGACCGAGAGTAATCAGGTTCTCGTCGTCTTCAGCATCGTGGTTGTAGTAACGATCCGGATGATACTCGTTGAAGATTTCCGTACCGACCATCCGCCGCATCTCCCACTCGGTCATCTTGCGATGCAGCGAGTTGGCGATGATCAAATGGATATCGTCGACACCATTCGCACCGCACATGTCGAGCACGACCTCGAGGAGCGTTTGCCGCATGTCCGGTATCGCCATCGGCGGCAGCGGAAGCGAGATGTCGTCCATCGCGATCGTCACACGCATCCCCGGTTCGAGCAGAGCGTAAAGCGGCTCCATCTCAAGCGGATGATTTACCGCATACCGTATCGCCGCCTCGCGATTCGGCAAACCTTTGATCGGCGGATTCGGATAGATCACCCGAGTTCCGATTGGGATATCTTCGACAATAAAATCCTCGCCATTCGGCATGATCCGTGGTGCGGAATCTTTATCGATATAGACGATGGATTCGTGAGTCTTTCTTCGTAGTTGTAAAGCCATAGTCAGTAGCCGGTAGCAGGTAGCATGTAGACTTAGCTACCTCGCGTTCCTTACGGTTTTCATATAACCGTTTAGCATTTTACTTATCTGTTCGCTGCGGGCCCGAAGGCCGCTTGTTTCCCCGTACTGAAGATCTCGCGACAAGATCAAGTAGTAACAGCACTCCTCCAGGGAGCCTTGGGCAATGTTGTAAAAACGAAGCTTGTCCGACAGTCCCAGCTTTGCAAAGCCTTCTGCAAAGTTAGCCGGTACCGAGACCGCGGCTCGACGCAGCTGAGATGTCAATCCGAACATTTCTTTTTTCGGAAAGTCTTCGGTGAATCTGTAAATTTCCAGCACCCATTTGTGCGCTATCTGCCATAGTTCAACCTGTTCAAAATTCTTCGATGCCATCGCAGGAGTCTCCTTTCTTAATGCAAGCTTTCTGCACGAGAATCCTATTACCGCCTCCCCGACGACTGCTACCTGCTACCTGCTA
>JANMUW010000475.1:0-4310 GCA_031392105.1 Acidobacteriota bacterium
GCTGACGAACGAACCGACACTCGAGCGCAAGGCGACCGAGGCGTTCATGTCGGTCATCCTCGAAACGCGTCTGAGCAAAGAAGACATCTTCACGCTCTACGCGAACCAGATCTATCTCGGGCAACAATCGGGTGTGTCGATCTACGGCGTGGGCGAGGCGGCCAGTGTCTATTTCGGCAAGGATGTTTCGCAGATCGCGCTTGGTGAGGCTGCGTTCATCGCCGGGATCATCCGCAGCCCGAACCGGTACGGCCCTTACAAAAATCCGGAACGCGTCGAAGAGCGTCGCAATCAGGTGCTCGATTCGATGCTCGAGGCAGGCGAGATCAATCAGCAACAAGCTGCCGAAGCACGCTCGACGAAACTCGTCTTGAAACCGGTCTCGGGTCGCAAAGATCTTCAGGGCATGCCGTACTTTTCGCAATACGCGATCGAAGAACTTCCGAAGGTAGTCAGTGATCCCGAGGCGCTTCAGCATTATCGAGTGTACACATCGATCGACCCCGATCTGCAGCGGATCGCTTACGAGACGATGGCGAATCGCCTCGACAAACTCGAAAAGCTTTTCCCAAAACAGCCGAAGGGAAATCTCAATGGGGCTCTCGTCGCGATCAGGCCTAAGACCGGCGAGATAGTTGCGATGGTGGGCGGGCGCGATTTTCAGCAGAGTCAATTCAACCGCGCGACCGATGCGATGCGGCAGCCCGGTTCGGTATTCAAGCCCTTCGTCTATGCGACCGCGATCAACTCGGCTTACGATACCGCGTCACGCGTCTTTACGACCGCGACGGTCTTCAAAGACGAGAAAAAGATCTTCAATTCCGGACTCGAGGCGTACGCCCCGAATAACTACGGAGACTCGTTCTCTAACAAAGAGACTACGCTTCGCGACGCTCTCGTAAAAAGTAAGAACACGATCACCGTTGATATCGGGATGCAGGTCAACATCGGCAAAGTGATGAACCTCGCTCATCGCGCAGGCATGCCGAAGGTCGACCGTGCTTACCCTTCGATGGCGCTCGGCACGGCCGAAGCGACGCCGCTTAGCGTCGCCGCCGCCTACACCATGTTTGCAAATCTCGGTGATCGAGTCGCTCCAATGCCGATCACGCAGGTCACGCAGGGCGACGGAAAAACCGTTGCGGCTCCTGAAGTCGACAAAAAGAATGTCATCCGATCCGATGTCGCGTACATCATGGACGACATCATGAAGGACGTCATCAATAGAGGTACCGCGGCCCAGGCACAAGGCTGGGGATTCAAGAACGTGGCGGGGAAGACAGCGTTCGCGGGGAAGACGGGAACTTCGCGCGACGGATGGTTCGCGGGATTCACGCCCGAGCTCGTCTGCGTCGTCTATGTCGGTTTTGACGACAATGCCGATCTCGGTATGAAAGGCTCTGATTCGGCGATGCCGATCTGGGCGGATTTTATGAAGGAAGCTCTGCAGCTTCATCCGGAATGGAACGGCGACTGGTCGATGCCCGCGAATGTACGCAAGGCCGAGATAGACATTCGCACCGGACTTCTTATCCGTGAACTCGATGCGATCGAGGTGGCCGAAGCGAAACCGAATCCGACGCCAAGCGTCTCGCCGACGCCCGCGATCGAAGGTTTGGACGATCCAGCCTGGGCGACTGATAATGCACCGGAAACACCCGAGATCTTTGTCACGAAGATTCCAGCCGAGTTTCGCCGCGTGGAATTATTCATCGGCGGGACTGTCCCGCCGCGTGAGATGCTCGACACGAGTGCGCCTGTTTACGACGAAAGCGGAAACTATGTCGAGGGTGAATCTCCGCCGGCGACCGAAGCACCGACGCCGACTCCGACACCCGTCACGAGTACCTGGCAGAATCTCGAGGACCGATCTAACAGTTCGAACTCATCGCGGCGGTCTTCATCTGGCTCGGAGCGAGGAATGATCACCGTCATGGTCTGTCCCGTCACCGGCCAGCGCGTGACAGCCAACTGTCCCTACAGCGAAGCCCGCACATTCAAGCCCGGCACCGAGCCAAAAGATTTCTGTACGCTGCATCGGTGATATAGCCAATTCCGGCGCTGATCACATTCGCAAGTCCGGAAGGGCGGCCTTGCCCCCGCTCCCTTGGACCAACAGAACTCTAAGCTGGAAAAACTAATTTTAGTGACCTGTCGGAAGAGCGGGGGCAAAGCCGCCGGCAATAGCGGACACCGGTAGTAGATCTCGGATGCCATCAGATTATTACAAGGGGAAAGAGTCGTCGAAGAATGATATCTCCGGGGGTTTTCACGAAGAAGCGGTTGTTACGGGAACAGACTCGGCAGGCAAGATGCAGATAATACCTACTGCGCCGGGAGCGGTTTATTCTGACGGCGACAGGAGTGCAACTGCTCCAACAAATGTTGCGGCGAATCCGGCCCAGCAGGCCGCCCTTGACACGATGCTAAAGGATGGCAAAGCGAGCATTATTAGCCATTCACATCCTGAAGGCGGCCTTTTTCCGAAACCTAAACCGGGCTCCGTTACGGCGAGCGGTACTATAGTTAGTTATGAACAACCGCCTTCGGATATCGATCGTCGCGGAGCTAACGGAGCGAAGACATATATCGCGGTCTCAACACAAGAAAACAAGGTGTACTTCTATGGAAAAAATGGCAAACAAGCGACGTTCCCTTTGGACAAGTTTCGTAAAGTGGGGAAATGATCCGTTGATAGTCGGCCCGTTAAGAATCGTCCTTTTCTCGATTGTTATGATTGTTCTTGGATCAGATGGTCTTGCGCAGGCCGCGATGAGGAGCTTTCGCATTACATCGTTCTCGATCAATGGCAATGAGGTGACCAACTTCGAAGTCTTCTTTTTGCTCAACGGCAAGTATAGAAAGCCCGACAGGTTAGGCAACACGATACTTGTTCCTTTTGAGATTCAGGAAGCGTCCGCCGCTTCTTCAGGAATTCGATTCGTGAGCTCCAATCTGGATTTCACGTACGACAACCTTGCGTTTGGGGGATATGTAGACTCTGACGAAGTTAAGTCCGACTATCGAGTGGAGGCCAATACTGATCCGGCCATCATAAAACGACTTCTTAAGCAGATGTCGAATAAATCCAGGCGAGGTCTCGGCATATATAACAGCCGAGACATTTGCGCAGTCTTTGCCTTAACAAGACTACCCAGGTTGCGCGAAAACTCAATTTTGATCGCAGATCCCGTAACTCTTACAAGAGTACAGCGTTGCGGTAGTAAGTAGGTGAACCGCTAACCCGCAGAACTCGAGCCAGGTTGCGACATGCAGTTTCGATAAACGCAGCGGACAGACCGAGTCGCAAATATTCCCGAATTTATTAAGGGAGCTTCTTCGACAAAAGTCCGTTTCCGGTCACTTTTGAGATTGAAAGGCTGGCGGCGAACCCGGAAAGCGGAACCATCCTTTACACCTACGACGCGAACAGCAATCTTCAGACGAAGGTCGATGCTCGGACGATCACGACAACCTAACGACCGATACAGTGAACGACATTAACGGTTGGCAAGACCTTCAAGCAGACGTGGGGAATGCTCAAACGGTGGCTGGAATGGCAGCCACGGCAGCAGGAAAAAATATGTTCGTTCTCCGCGATACGGTGTTTAACCAAACGGTCTTTATTAACGCCGGAAGACCGAATATAGTCGCAGCGCTCTCTGGGCAGTCTGATTTCATTGCTTTCGGTGCAACCTCAATAAGACACGAAGAATATCATAGAGGCCCAGATGGTATCGCGAGCGAGGCGGGTGCCTATACAAGGCAGAGAGAAGTTCTAGACAAAATGCCGGGTGCATTCACAAATCGAGACGTTTACAATCGTTTTAGAGGATTTCTTAGTAATGAAATTAAAGCAAATGGAGGCAGACCGTAATATGCGATTATTTCAAAGTGTTGTTCTGTTTTTGGTTAGTCTGGTGGCAGGTCTTGTCACAACCGCTACGGCGGGCTCTGGGTGCATTCAGGAAACAATCTGCCTGCGTGTGGTTTCGCAAAAATGGATGAACAACGACGAATTAAGACGGCTAACTCCGTCTCCCCGTAAAAGTTCCGTTCGCCTCCGGTTAAGCAATTCAGGTAAAGATGAAATTGTCTACTTAACTTCGCTGGATTCGGTTGTCCCAGTAGGTTTTAGACTTTCCAAGCAGAAGGAAGGCGACGATCTCAAATTCTCGTCGGAAGCAAAAGATCGAACGGAATCTGCGCTGAGGACTCGTTTAGGTGGCAGCCTAAAGTATCTTCGACTTCCTCCCAACTCAGTCGTTGAGTTCGAGGTTCCTGATTGGGGAAATCCCGTGCGCGACGAA
>JANMUW010000283.1:0-4589 GCA_031392105.1 Acidobacteriota bacterium
AACAGCGGCCCGAGTGTGAGGAGAACGATAAGAAATCCGTTGTTCTGTAAGATCTCAAGAACTTTCCGCCGCTGGATCAGAAGCAGCGCAGCGATCATGCCGAGAATCCCGAGCAGCGGATTGATCGTCTTTCCGGAAAGCAAAACTCCGAACGTAGTTTCCTCCGACGGCCGCGGCGTTTCAGCGGAAAGATCGACGGGCGAAGGCGGCGTAGGCGGCAGTCCCATGATCTGTTTTTTCTCGGCGGAATAATTCTCCTGGATGTAGTGAAGCTGAAGCGATTTGATCTTCGCCTGCCGAGCTTCGGCCTTGTCCTTTCGCGAAATGTACTCCGGATCGCTAAACAGACGATATTGAACGGTGAGGCCGATGGAGAATAGCAATACGGCCGCGGTATAGAGTGTCCAGCTTCCCTGATATCTAGCGAACCGCTTCAGGAATATTGGAAGTACGGCGAGGACGGCAAGCAAGCCGACATTACGCACGGCCGTGATCCATGCTGTTTCATAACCGCGGATCAAGCCACCGTAATAGATCGAGTAGTGCGAGATCGCCGTCAGCAAGACGATCAGCACGAGAATAAAAAAATGTGACGATGTTCGGTTTTTCAAAATCTTAATTCTTGTTTCGTGTAGTTCGTGTGTTTCGTGGTCTTGATTTATGAAAGCCGAACCACGAAGCATTAAAAGTTTGGGTGTGTTTAAAACCCGTTCCAGTTTTGTGTTCTTCTTCGTGTGATTTCGTGTGGGTTCGTGGTTCCAGTTTTTCAGCGCTTAGGAACTGAAACCACGAACCCACACGAAATCACACTAATCCTCCCGACGATTTCAAAGATACAATTACACGAAACAGACCTTCTACTATCTACGCTTCACCGGCTTCTTCGCCGCCGGCTTTATCGGCTGCGCTTTCGGCTTGTACTGATCGCCGAGCAAACCTAATTCACGCGCTTTTAAAATTACATTCGCCGCGATCGGAGCCGCCGTTCGGGCGCCGTAACCGCCGCCTTCGACAACAACGGCGATCGCAAGTGTCGGCCGCTCGAGCGGAGCGATCGTGATGAACCAGCTGTCGGTCCGTTCGTACATCACAGGCACCAGATACTCTTCGTACTTTCCATCAGCTCCACGCCGTCTTCGCTTCTCAGTCTTCAGCTTTCCAGTTTTCTCGTCGTAAAGAAGGGCCTGCTTCTCAGCGGTCCCAGTCTTTCCTCCGGTCCTGATTCCGGTCCCCGCAAGCTTCACCGAAATAACTCGTCCAGTTCCGCCCGGTTCCTCCGTCACCGTCGACATGATCATCCGGATCTGCGCAGCTTGCTGCGGGGTGAGCACCTGCGAGAACATCTGCGGAGGTTGATCAAGTTCGATTCGCGGCTTCATCAACTTGCCTTCGAGATTGGCCGGAATCGCCGCGATCATCGCCATCTGAAACGGCGTCATCTGACCCGCATATCCTTGACCCATTCCCTGAATGCCGAGGTCGTAAAGCGAGATGTCTTTGCCGGTTACCATCGTCGCTTGCTGCGGAGCGATCGATCCGGCGATGGCGGGATTGCTTGTGTTCAAAACGTTGGGGAAAAACTTTTGCATCAGCGCTTCTTCCGGTGTGTCGACAGGATTTATTCCTACGAGCAATGCCGTTTCGCGCAGCCGGTCACGTCCGAGCGCGATCGCAAGCTGCGAAAAATACTGGTTACTCGAAACCTGATATGCGAACTGGATATTCTTTTCCTGACAACCGCCATCACACACACCGCCGACGCTCCCGTCTTCTCCAAGCTTCTGCGTCGAGTCAACGATCGGGCGCGAATTCGGATACGGCTTAAATCCGCCGGGAAAACTCGGGAACATCGAATCCTGTTTACCGGCACGAAACGCTGAGATCATCGTGAAGGTCTTGAATGTCGAACCCGGTACGTAAAATTCGCGCGTCGCCCGATTTAGCAAGGGCTTATCTCGCTTATTTCCTTCTAACTTCAAGTAGTCCTCGAGGGTCTGCGCCTCACTCAGACTGAACGAAGGATTTGAATACATCGCGAGAATATCTCCCGTCTGCGGGTTGAGCACGACGATCGCGCCTTTCTTGCCTTCAAGCTGGCTCGCAATATATGCCTGCAGATCGCGATCGATCGTTACCTTTACGTCCTTATCTTCATCTTCCTTGCGCTTGATTTTCGTCAGAACTTCCCACGCCTCCGGCGATGGATCCGCGGCTCGTTTATAAAGCGTCCGTTCGAGTCCCGGCGTTCCTCGTTCGTTCCCGAGGAGATGGGCCATCTCTCGTTCGAGCGCGAATCCACGCACGATATCGCCTTCCTGATTGAGTTTGTAATATGCGAGCGAAGAGCCAAGAGATCCGGTTCGATCGAGCATCCATCCACGCAGATTCGCGGCGGTGGTCCGTCGGGTCCGCATGTCTTTGTATGCGAGCGCCTGAAATTGTTCGTTGGATTCGTCGGCGAAATACGTCCAGTAAACCTGGAATCCGAAGACGCTAAACGCCAGAAGAATAAACACGACCTGCCAGACGCGTATGCTTCGGTTTGCGATTGTCTGCGTCAAACGCTTTTTGACTTCGCGCGGCAGATCCCGTTCGTAAAGAAATTTTGGACGGTTGAAGTTGTCGTAGAACGTGAGGATTAGAAACCCGATCAGCACACCGACACCGACTATATAAACGATAGTCAGCCCGGCCGGTGTTCGCTCCAATACCTGTCCGCCGAAAATCGCCTCGGGACGAAACTTATTCCAATCGATGAATGTTAGGAGTCCTGCAAAAATCCCCATCGTTGTTCATGTCTCGTGTGTTTCGTATATTTCGTAGTTTCTTCTTAAAAACCGAACCACGAAATATACGAAACACACGAAAAGACTTTAATCCTTCTTATCGCTATCCGCTTCGAGCGTCTCCGTCTTTACTGCCGGCTGCACGAGCTCTGTCTTTTTCGAAAACTGGAAATCCCCGATGGTAAACGCTTCGGTCGGAGCATCGGGAGAAACGACATCAGCGGCAGGCGTCGTCGGAGTGAATTCCAGCTCGACATCGATTGCACCAAACTTAACTTTATCGCTCGCGAAGATCTCGATCGCTTTTCCATACGCGATACGCTCGCCGTTTAGATATGTTCCGTTGGTCGAGCCGGTGTCTGCGATGACGAGCTTGCCATCCGCATTCAACAAAAGGGAAGCGTGCATTTTTGAAACGCTCGTATGATCGATGGCGATGTCGTTATCTTTCGTTCTGCCGACCGAGAGACGTTTGCGCGGTTCCAAATTGAAGCGTCTTTCCACGGAGCCGCGACCTAAATCGAACCTCGCCAGCAACTCCGCTCCTTGGAAAAGGAGGGGTGCCGGCGCTCCGTCGGCGGGGTGGTTCGAAGTTTCACCGGGGATCAGATGGCTCAGATTCGTCGCCGGAATCGTCACGTTCAATTCGCGCTCACCGCCGTCCTCTGAAAACTTGTCAAAGCTGACGAACAGTTTTACACCTTCGGTAAAGTAGTCGGGTTTTGCTTCGATGCTTAGAGGGGCGTGAGTGTAGTACCGGTTGTCGCTGATATGATCGACGGCGGCTGTCAGGAGTTCGTCCTCAAGCTTCTTCAATGCATCGCCCGAATCGGTTGAAAACTTGTCCCATTGCATCTTCAACTTGATGTTGTGAGGAACAAAGCTTCGTCCATCGGCGTCGAGTTTCGCCTCCGAATCGAGCAACATTTTCAAACGCTCGATCAGCCCACTGGTCGCAAGGCTGTTCGCCGGCTTCCAGCTCCGTCCGGTTAGCTTGTCGACCATGTCGCCGATGCGGGTCAGCGCACCCTGGACGAGCCAATCAGGGGTAATGCTTTTCTTAGGGGTTTCCGTGTTATCCGGCATGCAAAAACGACTTACGAAAGGCGAACTAAATTAGCTGCCATTCTAGCTTAATAAGTCGATTTTTTGAACGTGGACCGAGGTGCTTGTTTTTTGCACGCCGATCAAGCGTTACGTTTTTGATTACCATACATATTTTTGAACGCGGATTGGGCGGATCCGGCGGATTATCCGGATTAAACAAAACCTCTTTTCAGATCCGCTCTCATCCGCCCGATCCGCCCAATCCGCGTTCAAAAAAACTGTAAGTAAGCGCACTTCCGACACAGACCTGGATATGCGAACATTAAGTTTGGATCACGACCATGTCTAGTTTTGCCTGGATCATAATTCTGGTTGGATTGCTCACGCTGCTGGGAAGCCTGACGCTGCTTTTTCTTACCTTGAAATACTACTGGGGCGAACGCGGCACCCCGCCGCTCACGGGCGAGGAGCGTCGACGGCAGAAAGAAGAGGAGCTCAAACTTCGGGCAAAACAAATTGAGCTTGCTGAAAGGTCTCCGATCGTCCTACGCAAACCCGAATTCTGGGATAACACAAAACGGTAACCTCGGCTCGGGCCGTGCCCCAGCTTCTTATCGTTAAGTAATTAGTAATTGGCTAACGTACTTATCCCTTGACTGTAGGTAACTATTCGTGTATTCTGTATAGGTAGTCGGGAGAAACCTATGAGAACCAAACGAGTTAAGTCGCCAATGCTGAAATACACGATCAAGGATT
>JANMUW010000123.1:0-23587 GCA_031392105.1 Acidobacteriota bacterium
GTTCGGTTGTGAGACGGTCGATCTCGCGCATTTCTTCGGCGGTTACGATCTTCTGCATGTTTTTAACTTGCCATAATCGACGCCAAATTTGAAGAAGCGAGTAAACGAGAAGGCGCAAAAACAAAAACCGCACTCAGTCAAAATGCGGTTTTCGTGCGATAAATTGGAGTTGTGAATAGAGTACGACGGCCTCGGCGGACTTGTAAATGTCTGCCACTGTGCTTGATCGCCGTTAATTTCCGTTCATTTAATAAAAAGATTTATTCGGCACTTGTTTCCATAAATTTAGGAAAAATTTACGTTTAGGGGGACTTTTCTTAAAAAGGCATGATCCCGGGTGGATTCGAACCACCGGCCTTTCACTTAGGAGGCGAACGCTCTATCCAACTGAGCTACGGGACCAAATCGATTTGGGATTGTGGATTGCGGACAGCGGATTGTCAAGGTTATCAGAACTCCCTTCGTCCTTAGACCTGCGGGATGGTAGTAGACCAGAATCAGATTTTTCGGAACTACCACCCCGCCTCGCAAAACCTCGGCACCCTTTTAAAAGCTAGTGCGGGGCGTTCAGAACCTAAGAATCGTAATTCACCAACGACTTCACGTTGTAGCCACTGAACTTTTCTCGACCCTTGAGAAAGTTGAGCTCGACGACAAAGAGGAGCCCCTCGACCTTTCCGCCCAGGCCTTCGACTAAGTCGACAACCGCCTTTGCCGTCCCACCGGTCGCCAGAAGATCATCCACGATCAAGACGCGATGGCCTTCGCCGACGGCGTCCTTGTGCATTTCTAAGGTGTCCTGGCCGTATTCCAGGTCGTACGAGACGGAGACGCATTCGGCTGGAAGCTTTTTCGGCTTTCGGACCGGCACAAAGCCGGCGCCAAGCTGATAGGCGAGCGGTGTCGCGAAAATGAAGCCTCGTGACTCCACGCCGATGACCGTGTCGATGTTCAACCCGCGGCATTGTTCCGTCAATGCGTCGATTGTCTCTTCGAGTCCGTTCGGATCTTTGAGCAGGGTTGTGATGTCGTAAAAATTGATGCCCGGCTTTGGAAAGTCAGGCACCTCGCGAATAAGTTTTTTTAAGTTTTCCATCTATCAGTAGTCAGTAATAATAATTAGCGTTCGATCCTAAACGAAGAATAAGTTTTGTTCGGGTCAAGGACGATCTCCTCAACCTCTTCAACACTCGAGTATGTCGGGCCGGCAGTAAGGTCATGTTTGAACGCCTCGACCGACGGCTCCGGTCCCTGGGCTAAGGCCTCGACGCGGCCGTCATCGAGATTTTTCACATAACCGCGAACCTGATGTCGTGCGGCCGATCGCTGGGCGAAGTACCGGTATCCGACACCTTGAACCTGTCCACGTATAAAAAACTTTCTCGCAATAACCATTGGTCACTAGCCGAGTGCATCCAGACATTCCATCAACGGCCGCTGACGACATGTGTAAACGGGCATTCCGCGAAGCGTCAACTTGCTTGCGGGTGTCTGCCGCAATTCTTCAGCGAGGGCAAGAAAGTCTTTTGGTTCGTCCGTTTCGAAGGAGATGACATATTCCTGCTCGCTAAAACCAAACGCGTGCGTCATGTGAATTTTTATGTTCTGGAATTTTTTCCCGACCATAAAATTCTCTTCCATCATCGCATCGCGCTCCTCGCCCGTCTTTTCGTACCAGTTTCGGTGCTTCGCACACGGATACACAAAGTGATACTTCTTTTCGCCCGCCTGTATGTGAAGCCTGTCATCGGCGCCATCCGCAACAAACATCATGCGTTTTGTGACCGCGAGGTAATTGTCCACGATCTCGAAAAAGCTGCCGAGGTTCGTGCGGTAGAGTTTGGCCGTCATCTCCTGGATCAGATCAAGCGACTCTCCGATCCTCCAGAACATGATGTCGGCTTTCGAATCAAACCCGACAAGCGAGTACGTGTAAAGGAGGAAGTCGTCACGAAACTTGTCAAAGACACTCTGGAATTCCGATTTAGAGATACTTTTCGTCTCCGGATCCAGCTTTCGCCAGTCGGGGTTCACGCGAAAAAACATGAAGTTCACAAACTGTTTTTCCAGCGCCGGGGCTTCGACCAGGCCCTTAGAATCACTGACGAGCCGAAGCCCGCCCTGTTCGCCTGCGTCTTTTTTCAGATTCTGAGATTCCATCAGTTAAACCGTCGAAACTCCTAACCCGGCACGGATAGCCATTAAATTATTCTGCCAGATTTCCATTGAGAGTCCAAAAGTCACGCCAAACGCCGAAGGCTGCTCAAAAAAGCGTTGACGTGACAGCCAACGAGGACTAATATCCATGTAAGATCAAAGTTTTTAATATCTTTACGTTGCGGCCGTACGATTCGCCTTGGCTCTAATTTCGGTGAGCTAATTCTGTGTTCTTATGGCGTTTGCCTACGCTGGTCGCTTGACCACTTGAATATTCTATTTTGGAGGGGAAATGAGAAACAGCTTTTTGTCCTTTTTCGTCGCAGTGTTCTTCGTCATTTCGTTCTCGGCGGATGCGAACGCTGAGACCTTTTACGCATATCTCAGCGGGGCGCAAGAAGTGCCTCCGGCTGCAACAACAGCAACGGGTTATGCCCGAGTTTTCGTAAACGAATCGACCATGACGTTAAATTTCACGGTCGTCTTTAACGGGCTCGGCTCAGCCCAGATAGCCTCTCACATCCACGCGCCCGCGGCCATAGGGGCGAACACCGGCGTGGCGATCAATTTCGGCACTGTCGGCGGAACATCCGGCACGATTACCGGATCGACGACGATCACTCCGACGCAGTTAAGCCAGATACGGGCGCACCTCGGCTACGTCAACGTTCATTCGACCAACTTCAGTGGCGGCGAGATCCGAGGACAGCTTGGGATCAAGCGGCCGGTCGATTTTGACGGGGACGGCCGGCAAGATTACAGCGTGCTAAAATTTCCAACTGGCCCGCCATCGCCCATCCAGTACTGGAACCTGAATAGTACGACCGGCGTAGAAGTTGGCGCACAATGGGGCGATGCTAACACTGATTTTCCGGTTCCCGGCGATTATGACGGCGACGGCAAAGACGATCTCGCCCTCTATCGTTCCGGCGCAAGCCCCGGCCTACAAAGCACTTTCTACATTCTGCGATCGAGTAACAATACTGGCCTCTTCGTCGCGTATGGGCTAAACGGCGACCAGGCCCATTGCCGCGACTTCGATGGCGATGGAAAAACAGACGTGGCTATATTCCGGGAAGGAGCTGCCCCCGGCGATCCGGCGTATTGGTGGATCAAACAAAGCACCACGAACACGGACAGGGTAGACCAGTTCGGGGTTACGGGAGCTTTAAACAACAGCACGCTCGACGCTCCGGTATCCGGCGACTATGATGGCGACGGGAAATTCGACCTTGCCGTTTACCGCTTTGGGATATCCCCTACGAATCACTACATCATAAAGCGGAGCTCCGATGGAACCGTTCAATTTCTACCTTTCGGTAACTTTAACACCGACTATATCGTGCCAGGCGACTACGACGGAGACGGGAAATTCGATCTCGCAGTCGCTCGAACTGGAGCGACGGGCACGTCTCCGATGGTTTGGATGTGGCTGGATAGCTCTACGGGTGCGTTCCGCGTGATTCCGTACGGAATAAGTTCCGACTTCCCGGTTCAGGGTGACTATGACGGCGACGCGAGAACCGACCCAGCGATCTATCGCCAAGGCGCGGCGGCTGGTAACCCGAGTTTCTTCTGGGTGAGGCAAAGCTTTACCACGACGACACTGGTCACTCGCTGGGGTGCCAACCCGGATTTTGCGATCGCAAGATTTGACTCTCGGTAATTAGAGCTAGTTTTGTTAATATGGTTCCGGCCAGGGGTTCTCCTGGCCGGAATTTTTTCACATGAATCGATCTCTCTTGCTGCCATTAATGGTGATGTTGTCTTCCGCACTCGCGGCCGCTCAACAGCGGCCCCTGCTAACAGACGACATAGATATTACTCCCGCCGGTGCGATTGAAATTTCCGCCGGCGTCGATTTCTTACAGAACGTCAAGCTGCCTGTTTCGGGACTAAAGGGGGACCTCACGCGAGTCGGAGACATACGTATCCGAAACGGGTTCGCATCGAATGTCGAACTGCAGATCGAAGGTGTATTACAGAATTTCCTCGCAATCAATTCCCAAACCTTGCCGAGCCCGATCCCGCTAAACATTACCGGCAATTCGACGAGCGATTTCGATGACATTGTCGTGTCGGCAAAGGTTCTGCTCCGACGAGAGACGCGAAACCTGCCCGCGTTCGGTCTAAAGTTCGGTTTTCAGATGCCGACAACCGACCAGGCGAGTGGCATCGGAACGAACCAAATAAATGTTTTCAGCAAGGTGATCGTTCAGAAAAAGTTTGGTAAGAGGGTCGGCCATTCTCCGCGCGCGAATGTTTACGGCAACATAGGCCTTGGCATCATGAACGCCCCGCTCGCGAGCTTTACCCAAAATGACGTGATCTTGTATGGGCTTGCGGGAATCTTTGGACTGACCGATCGAATCAATCTCGTGAGCGAAGTCAATGGGCGTTACAGCCCGCGATCCGGTGGGGCTCCGCTGGGCACCGAGAGCGTCGGACAATTCAGGGTCGGGACACAGATCCGAGCTTCGGGATTGCGTTTTGATACGGCGGCGGTGTTCGGTTTAACGCGATTCAGCCCGCGGACCGGTCTCACTTTCGGCGTCACATACCTTTCCCCGGTCTTCGTACCGATCGCAAAATAACTCACGAAATATTGATGGGCGAGTGCCCGTGTCCGAGCATCGGGGCGGTGCGAATCGCTTCCGTCACGAACTTCTTCGCAATCCCGACCGCGTCAACCAAAGTTTTTCCGAGGGCTAAATTCGCCGTGATCGCAGCCGCCAGTGTGCATCCGGTTCCGTGCGTCGCGGTCGTTTCGATAAAGTCCGCTTCAAGAAGATGAAGGTCGCCGCCGATAAGCAAATGATCGATGGCTTTTCGTTTTCCGACGCCAGAATCGTCAAAATGCCCGCCCTTGATCAGCACGTTTCTCGCACCCATCGACTGCATGGCTTCGGCGGCCGCACGCACGCCATCCGGCGTTTCTATGCGCAGACCCGTGATCCGCTCCGCCTCGGGCCGGTTCGGAGTTACGAGATCGGATATCGGAAACAAGACGCGGATTAGCGATCTAAGGGCATCATCGTCTATCAGATCAAACCCCGAGGTCGAGCGAACAACCGGGTCGACAACGAATTTTGCACCTCCCATCCTCCCGATCAAGGTTGCCACTTCTTCGATCACTTCGCGCGTGGGCAGCATCCCGGTCTTCAGAGCGGCGATGTCATAATCGTCTATGATCGGCTCGACTTGTCGGCGAACCGCCTCGGCAGTCTGATGCTCGGCTCCAAAGACTCCGACGGTGTTTTGGAATGTGATCGACGAAACGGCGGCGGCCGCAAAACAACCGAATGCGGAGAATGTTTTTATGTCGGCGATGATCCCGGCTCCGCCCGAAGGATCAAGACCCGCAATAGTCAAACAAACCGGCGGCTTAGACATAACAGAATCTTAACTCAGAGCAGCCCATCACGCCGCGCTCCAGAACCTGCAGATCTTTCGTCGACTCTCGGGGTCATACATCGAACGTATGGCAGCGACGCCGGCGGCTCCGGCTTCCCGGACGAGCTCAACATTTGTCTCGTCGATACCGCCGAGTGCGAGCACCGGAAACGGCTCCACGGCTTCACAGACGGCCGCAAGGGCATCAACTCCTACCGATGCTCCTTTGCCGGGGGTCTCAAAGACCGGGCCGAAGACGATGTAGTTTGCACCCGCGTCCACCGCAGATTTTGCCTCGGTTAGAGAATGTGTCGACACTCCGATCAAAACGCCGGTTCCGAATTTTCGACGCACGACCGCCGGCGACATCGAGTACTGTGAGAGATGAACAGCCGCTTCGCCGGATGTCATCGCTACATCGACCCGGTCGTTAACCACGACTTGCGCCGTCGAATCGGAGATCGCACGAAGCGTAGCCGAGACAAGATCGCTGAGCAACCGAGCAGGTAGCCCCTTCTCGCGGATCTGGATCAGGTTCACGCCGTCAGAGACAGCTTCGCCGATAAGGTCCAAAAGAATCGGCGCTGCTAAGTCAAAATTTGAAGTTGTAAGTTCGCCCCTCGTGATGAGGCAGATGTAAGGACGATCGGCGAGCGGTTTCACTTCTCTGCAGCTTTCTCGCCGCGAAGCATTGCGACGCTCTGATTAAAGTGTGCCGCTTCCCAGAATGCTATCACGATGTTCAATACACCAAGACCGGTAACCGCACCGCGAAACCAGTTCGATGCCACGGTATTTTGAAGAATGGGAAAACCTGCGCGATCGGAGACAAAGACAAGCAGGTAATTCTCACCCCAATTCCCAAAAAGTGTGTCCCAGGGAGAAAGGATAAGATAGAACCCCAGCAACAGGCAGAGAACTATGAAAAAAATGACGGTCAGTTTCTCAACCATACCGTCAAATTATAACGCCTTTCTTTTTTTAGTAACAGTACTGCCTAGTGGCTGACCGCGATGTTCTTAACTCGCTCGCTCACGTCGCGGAAATCGATATTCTCCGCATACACCTGTTCGAAATAACGACCCGCGTTGCTCAGGTCGCCTTCAGCCTCATAGGCAAGAGCAAGCTCATACCAGATCCCTTGCTTCTCTTCGTCACCGAGACCGGGCGTCTCAAGCGCCCGCTGGTACCAAGTCAATGCAAGATTCGGCATCGCCTTCTGCATGAAGCAATGTCCAAGCAGATTTGCACAGTGAAAAAAGCGCCGGGTCGGATCGTTGGGTTGAACAAGTCCGACGGCATCCTGAAATTCCTTGATCGCTTCGTCGATCAATCCCATCTCCTGATAAGCAACTCCGGTGTGATAGTGCGTATCGTAGTCTGCGTCGGTAGCGTTATCTACTTCATCGATTCCCAACTCGCTGCGCAGATCGTCGATCCCAAAACCTGACGACGCAGCTGCCGGTCTTCCGTTGGACGACTCGTCGGCCGATTGTCCGGCAGAGTCGTTTGCCAGAAAGCCGTTGCTGGACACGTCTACAGGCTGCGAAACAGTCTCCGTATCATCCGAACTTGCAGACGCCTGGACCTCGAGATGCGCTCGCAATTCACGGATCTCAGGCCGCTCGCCGAACTCCGTTTGAAGTTCGCCGATCGCCTTTTCGGCCAGTTCGAGGTAGCCGCTGTCGATGTAAAATTTTATGCTGTCGACTTCGCGAGGTATACGATCCGTATTCTCCTCGGTCCCCGGTTCGACCGAAATCGTTTCAGCCGACGACATCGACTCGTCAACGATCGCGAAATCTGCATATTCCGTATCGTCCGAACTGACAATCTCCGGCTCAGTCACCTCCTCCGCGTTCGGGGCGAAGGTTTCGACCTCGGGTTCTGCCCGTTTCGCGGATTTTAGAAATTGCTCGTCGAACAAATTCGCTTCTGAGTATGCGTCGTCAAAACCGAACTGCTCGTTTATCTCCCTGAGCCGTTCGGCGTAATTGACCTCGTGCGGCGCGATCATCACGAGCTGCGACAGGGCAAACCGCTCATCGTCAACCAATTCGCGCTGTCTCGCGACCGCAGCTAATTGCGCCAGCGAGTCGTGCATGCCAGCCTCATCGCGCTGCCACGAGTTAAGCCGGGCCCGAAGCCGCAGTCCTTCTAACTGCTCCGGATCGAGCGTCAGGATCTCGTCCAGCAGTGACTGGAGATCGTCCACCTGGCCGGCCAATAGCAGATGCTCGGACGACATCGCCATTGTCCGGGCCGCTGCCTCGACATCGCTGTTCTTCAGATATATCCTCGCGAGCTCGACAAGCTTTGGATAGTGCGCCGGTTCCTTCTCGACAAGGCTGACAATCGCTTTTTCTGCTTCGCTAGCATTGCCCGATTCGAAATGACAATCGATCAGAAGCTGAAGAACGTCGCGGTCATGCGGATCGGACGCATAAATTTCACCCAGCCGTTCTCCGGCTTCAGCAGGAGTGCCAATTGCAAAATGCGACTGCGTAAACGCCCCCAGTATCTTCGGGTCGTTCGGAACTAGCTCCAGAGCCTTCTCAAACGCCTCGATCGCCTCAATGTGCTGCGATTTTTTCGCAAGGCGATTACCAGCCTCGGCGAACGCCGCGGCGGCTTCTTCCGTCTGGCCTTCATCAAAATACGCTGTAGCAAGACTCAATTGAATCGCCGTATCAGTTGGATCAAGCGAGGCGATCTGCTTTCGAACTTCGAGTGCGTCGATCTTCCGGCCTTCGAGCTCGTAGGCTTCGGCAACGATCCTATAGTGCGTGCGCGCTTCATTCACCGATCCCTTGAACTTATAGAGGTCGGCGAGCTTTGCGGATATCTCGATTGAGCCAGGCTGGATCTTCGAGATCTTGTTATAAATGGCGATGGCTTTCTGGGCGAATCCTTGCTTACTGTAGTGTTCTGCGACCGACGTGTAGCAATTCACAGCTGGCTTCTTGTCACCGTTCTTGGTGTAAAGATCGCCGAGCATATTCATCGTCGCAAAATCTTTTGGGTCATTTGAGACAACCTGCTTATACTCTCCGATAGCAGACTGAATCTTCCCCTGTGCGATATACCGTTCGGCATTTCGCATCGCCTTTGTTTTGTCGAAAACCATGGTGGACTTTAACGTTTTGAACCCAGCGGATGAAAAGGAGGATAAACCCTACTTGGTTAATTACTTTGCCGAGCGTACAGGCGTGTAAATAGTCATACCTGCAAAGAATAAACTAACACAAACGGGAAAAAAGTGTCAACAGATTTTGTCCTGGTTGAACACGGACGACCCAAAGATTGTCGTTGTAATCTTTGATTTTTGAGCTCCTTTTTTCTAGGCTTAAGCTTCTGACGTAAAAGGACTTTCATATGCAGGCACTTATCCTCGCAGGTGGCAAAGGCACTAGGCTGCGGCCCTTAACGGTTTATACACCAAAGCCGATAGTGCCGATACTCAATCGCCCGCTGCTCCGTTATCAACTCGAGATCCTTGCCCGTGCGGGCATTACGGACATTACGCTTTCGCTGAGCTATCAGCCGAATAAGATCGAGGACATCCTCGGCGATGGATCGGATCGTGGCGTAAATCTCCGGTTCCTCACGGAGCCTAGTCCGATGGGCACGGCAGGCGCATATAAATTCGCCGCAGGTTCGATCCGGGAGACCACCGTCGTTTTTAACGGTGACATAATTACTGATGTTGATGTGGCAAGCGTGATCGATACTCATCGCGCCAAAGCAGCCGAAGCCACGATATTGTTGGCACCGGTCGAGGATCCATCGAAATTCGGTCTCGTCGAGTCCGGGGCGGACGATGAAGTCATCCGATTTCTCGAGAAGCCATCGCCGGACGTGCTCGCCGATCTGCCGACAAAAAATATTAATGCCGGGCTATACGTTCTCGAGCCGAGCGTTCTAGAACTGATACCGTCGGGCGAAAATCGTTCGTTCGAATACAACGTATTCCCGACCATCATCGAAAAGAAGCGTCCATTTTTTGCTCATGTCATTAGGGACGAATATTGGCGGGACGTCGGTACACCGGCGAGCTATCTGGCCGCACATCACGATTTCCTTAACGGAAAGATAAAGAGTTTTTTTGACGACGAAGAGTCGGCTAGTGACGTCGCGACGACGGCGGAAATAGACAAGATTTCGATAATCGGAGAGGGCTGTGTGATAAAACCGCACGCACGGATCACGAACTCCGTCCTCGGCCCCGGTGTTCATGTTGATGAAAAGGCTACGATCTCAAATTCCGTCATCTGGGCACACACGCGCATATCGAGTGCGGCCGAGATTGACGGCGCGATCGTGGGCAAAAGTTGTTACATCGGAAGGAATTGCAGTGTCGGACCCGGGGCTGTGCTGGGCGATAAGACTTCTCTGCCGGACTACTCAAGAACCTAACTAACATTCTACGAATTTGCTGAGAAATGCCTGAGCTTCCCGAAGTCGAAATCGTCGCCCGCTCATTGAACAAGCTGGTCTCGAAGCGCAAGATTGTTTCGGCCGAGTTGCTGCGTGCACGGCTTGCGCCCGATACAAATCCGGAAAGCTTCTCCGCCGACCTCAATGACGCGAACGTTAACTTTGTCCACCGCCGCGGCAAACATGTTCTCTTCGATCTCGATAATGGCCGCACTCTGATAACCCATCTTCGAATGAGCGGCAAGTTCATGCTGCTTGATGCCAACGTCCCGGATCCGAAATTTACACACGCGATCTTTCAGTTCGAAGTTGGAGAACGACTTGTCTTCCAGGATCAGCGTCATTTCGGGTTAATGAAGATCGTCCGGACGGCGGAATTGAATGAAGCTAAGGAAATAAAAAAGCTTGCTCCGGAACCACTCGGAGACGATTTCTCACTCGACTACCTTCGCTCGACGATGCAAACCTCGAAACGAAGCCTGAAAGAAGTCCTGCTCGATCAGACTAAAGTTTGCGGACTTGGAAATATTTACGCTGCGGAGGCCATGTTTCTCTCGAAGGCGAATCCCCGCATCGCGGCGTGCAAGCTTTCAAAACCAAAGACGGCCGCGCTTTTGCAGAATATCCGGTTGGTACTATCTGAAGCGGTTGCTTTAGGTTCAACGATGCCCGTCGTCCCTCACGACATCGGCGGCAGTATTTATGGGATTAACAGCGAATGGAAGTGGCGCGTATATGACCGAGAGGGTGAACAGTGTATGACCTGCCAATCGCCGATCACCCGGATCGTACAGGCGGGGCGGTCTACGTACTTCTGTCGAACGTGTCAGCGGCGGTAGTAAGTCCGGTTGCGCCAATACGACTCTTTACTTTACAGCCAACCTTTCATATCCTAGCTGCTTCTGAGAACTTGTACTTGCTCAGAGAAAAAAAAATAACAACCATGAAGAAACTTCTCCGCTGCCACAGCCGGTTCATACTCGCCTGCATTCTCCTGCTTCCGACGTTTCAAACGTATGCCCAGGTCAACGGAACTGATCGCAATATGGCGATCGGGCACCTCGAAATGACTAAGGAAGCGATCAAAAAGAACTACTACGATCCGACCTATCACGGCGTCGACATCGACTTCGTATTTGATCAGGCAAAGGAACGAATGAAGGTAGCTCCGACGCGGGATGCATTGATGCTTACGATCGCATCCGCGGTCCTCAGTCTTAACGATTCGCATACAACGTTTGTCCCGCCGGTCCGTGCGGCTGAAGTTGAATACGGATGGACGGCGGGTGTGATCGGAGACGACTGTTACATTACGCATGTAAAGCCCGGCTCCGATGCTGAGGCGAAAGGACTGAAGCCCGGCGACCGTCTTTTTGGGATCGATAACTTCCGTCCGACGCGCAAAAATCTCTGGCAGATGAGTTACCGCTATTTTGTCGTCGCTCCGGCTGCAAGGGTTAACATGACGATTCTAAGTCCGGGAGACGAAAAGCCCCGAACGCTAAGTGTCGACACCAAGATCGAGCGATCCGGTGGCACGATCACTTTGCAGCAGTGGTACGACCGGACGAGTATCAAGGGCGGCTTCACCCGTGACAAGGCTTACGAGTTTGTGCGAAACGACAACGGCGTGATGCTCTTGAAACTTCACACATTCTCGCTCACCAACGACCAGTGGGATATTTTGCAGGGGAAGATTCGTTCAGCGAAGAGTGTGGTTCTCGACTTGCGCGACAACGGCGGCGGATCGGTGGACATCCTCAAAAAGATGGTCGGATTCTTTTTCGACAAAGAAGTGAAGCTCTTTGATGAGAAGCGCCGCAAGGAGTCAAAGCCTCTCGTGTCGAAACCCTCGAGTAACGGTTTCAAAGGAGACCTGACCGTTCTGATAAACGAAGGATCAGCATCGGCGTCGGAAGTGTTTTCCCGCCTCGTCCAATTGGAGAAACGAGGTAAGGTCATAGGCGACAAGTCTATGGGGGCGGTCATGGAATCCCAGCTGCACGTACTCGACAGCGGGATCGGGAGCATGTTGATCGCGGGAACGTCGGTGACGATGGCCGATCTTGTAATGAGCGACGGCAAGAGCCTTGAGAAGGTCGGCGTTATACCGGATGAAGTAATGCTGCCGAAAGGAGCGGATCTCGCGGCGACGAGAGATCCGGTGCTCGCCTACGCGGCAAAACTGTCGAGCTTCGAGCTAACGCCCGAAGCTGCCGGCAAATTATTCCCTTACGTATGGCGCAAGTAACGCAGTGCGGGTGGCTTGACAGCTATCTGCTAAAAGAACATCATTGCCTTTAATAATTCGTGGTGAGTTAAATGCGACTTGCGACCACGTTAAATAATCTGCTAAACAGCCTAACTTGATTCGATTTTTTGAAAGTCTCGCTGTTTGGGCGAGGCTTTTTGATTTGCGATTTTCAATTTTCAATTTGCGATCTCGTTGGTCTTGACCGACGCCGCAAACCAGAGGGGCAATCGAAAATCGCAAGTCAAAAATCGCAAATCCAAGTAGGAATCGACATGGCAACCAAAAGTTTTAGAGAGATCATTGAGGACGATCGCGTTTATGTTTTCGACGGCGCCGTCGGAACACGGCTTTACGATAAAGGCGTCTACATAAACCGCAGTTATGACGAGCTGAATCTGGTCGCGCCGGATCTGGTCCGCGAGGTGCACGCAGAGTACATCAAGGCCGGAGCCGACATCATCGAAACGAACTCGTTCGGTGCGACTCACCATAAGCTGCAGCCTTACGGACTCGAAAATAAACTTCGCGAGATCAACATCGCCGCGGCGCGTATCGCACGCGAAGCTGCAGGTGAACGGGTATTTGTCGCCGGTGCGATCGGGCCGCTCGGCTTGCGGATCGAACCTTTTGGACCTACTTCGTTTGACGAGGCAAAGGAAATGTATCGGGAGCAGGCCGAAGCTCTGCTCGAAGGCGGGGTCGATCTATTTATTCTTGAGACGTTCTCCGAACTTCCGGCGATCGAGCAGGCGATCCTGGCAGTGCGTGAGCTTTCGGATCTGCCGATCATTGCTCAGATGGCCATTCAGATGGACGGCAAGACGACTTTCGGAACAACACCCGAGGCTTTCACCGCGAGGCTCGACGAGCTCGACGTCGACATCATTGGTCTCAATTGCGGAATGGGCCCGAACCACGTCCTGACCGCGCTCGATAAGATGCGGCCGCTGACTTCGAAAAAATTGTCGGCTCAGCCAAACGCTGGTTTGCCGCGCGATGTCCAGGGACGGCAATTTTACATGGGGTCGCCCGAATATATGGCCGAGTTCTCGCGCCGGTTCGTTCAGTCCGGGGCGAAGTTCGTCGGCGGCTGCTGCGGCACGACGCCGACCCACATCAAGCTGATTGCGGAGGCGATCCGCTCTGTAAGCCCACGGCAATCTATCAGCGAGGCGAGAAAGCAGAGTGCACGGGTGGTCGAGCTGAAGCCTGTCGATGTTGAGGTCGTTCCTCCGGAGGACCGTTCTAAGTGGTCAAGAAAGATCGCCCGTGGTGAGTTTGTGACTTCCGTCGAAGTTCTGCCGCCGAAGGGCTGCGATGCAGATAAGACTCTCGACTCGATCCGTCTGTTGAAAGACGCCGGTGTCGACGGCGTGAATATTCCGGACGGACCGCGTGCGCAGACGCGGATGTCGGCACAGGCCACGGCCGTATTGGTCGAACGCGAGATCGGAATCGAAGCGGTCCTGCATTACTGCTGTCGCGATCGAAACTTGCTTGGCATGATGTCCGACTTACTCGGTGCTGCCGCACTCGGGCTCCACAATCTATTGATCATCACAGGCGATCCGCCAAAGATGGGACCGTATCCGGATGCGACGGCGGTTTTCGATATTGATGCGATCGGCCTAACGAACATGGTCAGCAAACTCAATCACGGGCTCGATATAGGCAACAACCCGATCGGTAAGCCGACGGCTTTTTCGATCGGCGTCGGAGTAAATCCGGGCGCAGTGAATCTCGAAGAAGAAATCAGGCGATTCGAATGGAAGGTCGAGGCCGGAGCCGAATATGCGATCACGCAGCCGGTTTTCGACACCGAGCAGCTGCGTTCGTTCTTAAAAAAGATCGAGCACGTAAAAATCCCGATCGTCGCGGGCATCTGGCCGCTTGTTAGTTTTCGAAACGCGGAGTTCCTGCATAACGAAGTCCCGGGTGTGAATGTTACACCTGAGATCCTGGAACGGATGCGAGTCGCATCGGACATAGGAAAAGAAGAAGCTCGCGAAGAAGGAATTACTATCGCACGCGAATCGTTGTTAGAGGTTCGTGATGTTATCCAAGGCGTTCAGGTGTCTGCGCCGTTCGGTAACGTGAAATATGCGTTGCAGGTCTTTGATGCGTTGAAAACGCCCGTGGTCGCATAGGTGAATAGGTCCCATGGATCTTAGGCGACCCATGGGACTTATTGTCTTTACTTGCTGCTCGCCGCCTTGCTCGATTTCCCGAACGCTGCTTTTTCTTTCTCCATCTCTTTGCCGAGTTCTTGTAATGTGAACTCGTCGAACTGGTCTTGTACCATCGGAAACATCTGACCCTCTTCTTCCATCACGTGATGTGAGATGTCTTCCATCAAAACTTTCAGCTTCGGGTCGAATTTCTCACTGTCGTCCGAAAGAGCAGCGAGTTCCTTCAAGAACATTTTCGCCTGACGGTGCTCTTCGATTCCCTCGAGCACGATGTCTTTTAACTCGTCATTTCCGTCTTTCTTAAGTTTCGGGTAAAAGATGACTTCCTCGATATGCGCATGTACATCGAGCTCCGCCTTGATCTGTTCGAACAAATCTTTGTGATCGCCATCCGGCGTGGCCTTTATTTTTTGGAACAGCCGATCCACCTTGTCATGATCTTCTTTTAATAATTCTATTGCGTTCATTTCTACCTCCTTTTCCGTTTGAATTTAATACTCGTCGGGAGCCAGAGTGCAATGAACGTGCCAAGCAACTTTGCGAGCTTTTGCGTTGAGGAATTTCACGCAGAGCTCGCTGAGTTCGCAAAGGAAGGTCCGTATTATAAAGGGTTGGTGACTCGACTACGGAGTCAAAACGATTTTACCGAAAGCTTTGCTCTCGATAACCTGGCGATGGGCTCGCGGGGCCTCAGCAAGCGGCATCGATTGTCCGATGACAGGCTTTAGATAACCTTCGGTCAGTCCTTTGAGGATGGCGTCGTGAATCTGGGCCATCGCATCGGGCGGTGCATTGAATAGCGACATGCCGTATATGGCAGCGTCTTTTCCCATCGCGAGACGCGGATTAAAATCCAAACTGCCGCGATTTCCCACGACCGATATACGGCCGAACATCGCGAGTGCCTCAAAATCTTTTACGAGATTTACGTTGGCGAGCATTTCGATTATTACGTCGACGCCTTTGCCACTCGTGATCGCAAGAACTTCAGATAGATGCTTGTCGTCGGTGTGATCGACGACATGATCCACTCCTTGTGCGGCGGCGAGTTTTTTTCCTTCCTCCGAGCTAGCCGAGCCGATCACCGTGAGACCCGCATTCTTCGCCCACTGGATCGCGGCGACGCCGACTCCGCCCGAGGCTCCGTGGATCAAAACGGTCTCGCCTGCTTTCGCTCCGGCTTTCTGAAACAATGCTCGGTAGGATGTCGCATACGGCGTCCAGACGCCGGCGCCCTCTTCAAAACTTACATTCTCAGGCAGACGCCCCAAATGTTTTTCGTCGCAGACCGAATATTCTGCGTACGTTCCGGTGATCGAGCCGGCGGTATAAACCCTATCGCCCAGTTTGAATTTCGTGACGTTATTGCCGAACTTCTCGACGACACCAGCCGCGTCCTTGCCCGGCGTGTACGGAAGATCCGGAGCATGGGCATGATTGCCGGTGCGAAGATACGTGTCGACGGGGTTCACTCCGGCGGCCTCGATCTTCACGAGGACTTTTCCGTCACCCGGCTCTGGCACCGGCAAGTCCTCGAGCTTCATTACTTCGGGAGCTCCGTATTCATGGACGACTATTGCTTTCATAAGGACAGCAAACTTTAGTTTGCTGATAAAACACGCGGCGACAAACTGAAGTTTGTTGTACTACTCAACCGTTACCGACTTCGCGAGATTCCTTGGCTGGTCGACGTCGCAGCCGCGGCGAACGGCGATATGATAAGAGAGCAGCTGGAGCGGTACGATCGCGAGGATCGGCCCGAGGAGATCGGAAGTTTCGGGAACCTCGATCACGTGATTCGAAACCTTGGAGCTCATCTGATCGCCTTCGGTCAAAACGCTGATCACAATTCCATCGCGAGCTTTCACTTCAACCATGTTCGAATGAGTCTTTTCATAGCGAAGTTCGCTTAATGCGTTCCCCGGTTCTCTTGTATTAACCACAACGACCGGCAGCTTCTCATCGATAAGAGCATTGGGCCCGTGTTTCATCTCGCCCGCCGGATAACCTTCGGCGTGGATGTAGCTGATCTCTTTCAATTTTAGAGCGCCCTCCAGAGCGACCGGAAAATTTATACCGCGGCCGAGATAGAGAAAATCCTGTACGCGAAAGAATTCTTTCGACAGTTCCTCGATCGAATCGGCGTCGTTCAAAAGTTGCTCGATCTTTAGGGGCAGCTCGGCGAGATCCTGCGCAAGCTTCTTACCTTCGTCTGCCGAAATCGTGCCTCGAAGCTCACCGAGATAAAGAGCAAAAAGATATAGCGCGACCATTTGCGAAGTGAAAGCTTTTGTCGAGGCGACACCGATCTCAGGACCGGCATGCGTGAGGATCGTTCCGTCGGCTTCGCGATGGATCATCGAACCCTGCACGTTACAAACGGCCAGAACCTTGCAGCCGGCCTGCCTTGCTTCACGCATCGCAGCGATCGTGTCGGCGGTTTCGCCTGACTGCGAAATTACGATGAGCAGATCGTTTTCGGTCAGTACCGGATCGCGATAACGAAACTCCGAAGCATAATCCACCTCAACCGGAACACGAGCCAACTTCTCGATCATGAACTTTCCGGCGTGCCCCGCATGCCAGCTGGTTCCGCACGCCGCGATCTTGATCGACGTCAGGGATCTGAAATCGTCTTCCGCGATGTTCATCTCATCGAGATAAACCTTACCGGTGTCGAGCGAGACGCGCCCCTGGACCGTGTCGCGCACCGCCCGCGGCTGCTCGTAGATTTCCTTCAGCATGAAATGCTTGAAGCCGCCCTTCTCCGCCATGATCGGATCCCACGTTATCCGCTGCTGCTTCGGCTCGATAACGTTTCCATCGAAGTCGGTTACACGGACGGAGTCTTTCGTCAGGATCGCGATCTCGCGATCACCGAGAAAAAATACATCGCGTGTATGCTGCAGGATCGGCGGAATGTCAGACGCGACAAAGAACTCGCCATCACCCAAACCGATGACGACCGGCGGCCCTTCGCGAACTGCAATGATGGTATCGGGTTCGTCGACGGAAATTATCGACAGCGCAAAGATTCCACGGAGCTCCTTTACCGCTTTACGCGTCGCCTCTTCGAGAGAGATCTTCTCTTTGTCTTTGTAATGACCGATCAGGTGAGCGACGACCTCGGTGTCCGTCTCGGTTTTAAAATCACTCCCTTCAGCCGCGAGGCGCTCTTTCAGCGTCAGGTAATTTTCTATGATGCCGTTATGAACAACAACGACCTTTCCCGATTGATCGCGATGCGGATGGGCGTTCTCTTCGGTGGGTCGCCCGTGCGTCGCCCAGCGGGTATGTCCGATCCCGTAATTGCCATCAAGTGGATTCAGGCGAATGCACTCTTCGAGATTTCGCAGCTTACCCTCGGCTCTTCGCAGCTCGAGGTGCTGAGCACCGTCGACAACCGCGATTCCCGCCGAGTCGTACCCGCGATACTCGAGCTTTCTAAGACCGTCGATGATCAACGGCACGACTTGTTTGTTTCCGACGTATCCGACAATTCCACACATAAGAAAAAACTAACCTTTAACGAAAAAGACGAGAGCGGCCAGCACTACGATAGAGATTAGTGTGCCGACCGGCAAATACCAAAGAGTTGCAATAGATAGGGCGATCCCGAAACTTCTGGCCCACCCGGAGTCTGTCCACGACCCAACTCCGAAAACAAGCCATGCAACACCGAAGAGAGCGAATAACGGGCCGAGCTTGAAGACGTCTACACCTGTCAGCGAGAGCAAAGAAGCCCAGGGCCCGGGCTTTTCGGGTCCGATGTACTTCCCATTCGCAATGACGTAGATGCCGTCGATCAGCATCCACATGCCGTTGAGCAACGATACTCCGATGACGAAATATTTCATCTCCGCGTCAAACGCCGCAATGTTCTAGCCCGGCAAAACCAAATCGATCCGCGACTAACTGGTCATCGATCTCGCGCGCTTAAGCCAAATAAAGGCGAGTAGAAGACCGATGCCGCCAAGCAAGAGTTGTGTCGTCTGAAGACCATCTCCGACCAGCAAATGCTCAAACGTCCGGAACAGGGCAAGCAATCCAACCAATCCGGCCATAGCCCCCAAAACATAGAATAGAATCCGCATATCTCACTCAAGTTATGTCTTCGCCGATTTCTGGCCGTCTTTAAGATCTTTTTTCTTCGAGGCCGGAACACCCGCGACCAGGGTATTCGCTTCGACATCCTTGGTCACGACGCTACCCGCACCGGTAACTGCACCGTCGCCTACTTCGACCGGGGCGACCAGCATAGTGTCCGAGCCGATCCGAACGTTATTTCCGATTTTCGTCTCGTGCTTGTTCTTGCCGTCGTAGTTGCAAGTGATCGTCCCGGCGCCGATGTTCGTATTCTCACCAATCGTCGCATCACCGAGATAGGTCAGGTGACTCGCCTTCGAGCCGGAGCCGAGATCCGTTTTCTTTAGCTCGACAAAATTTCCTACCTTGGATCCCGTTTGCATCTTCGCATGTCCGCGAAGATGAGCCATCGGTCCAACCGAACAATTGTTTCCGATCTCCGAATTCTGGATCAGGCAATTGTCGCGGATCTCGACACCATGCCCGATCTTCGCATCAGTGATGCGTGTTCCCGAACGGACCGTGCACCCGTCGCCGATCTCCGTGTCACCTTCGATGGTGACGTTCGGATAGATCACCGTGTCGCGGCCGATCCGGGCCTGCTCGCTGATATAGGCACTTTTCGGATCGATAAAAGTCACACCGTAGTCGAGCATCAGGCGTGAGATCGTGCGCCTGTTGAGTAGCCGCTCGAGGTCCGCAAGTTGGGCGCGATTGTTTACGCCTTCGACCTCGTACGCATCGCCGTGCTGAAATATCGCAACGTCTTCCTCGCCTTCCCGCAGCAGTGCCGGGACGTCCGTCAGGTAGTATTCGCCCTGCGAGTTGTTGTTCTGCACCCTTTCCAGTGCGGCGAACAGCTTCTTCGTATCGAATGCGTAGATCCCGGCATTTATCTCGTTGATCTGGCGTTCACTTTCATCGGCGTCCTTCTGCTCGACAATCTTTTCGAACAAACCTTCGCGATCCCGGACGATGCGTCCGTACCCGGTCGGATCTTTTAGACGAACCGTGAGGATCGTGCAAGCGGCACCCTTACCGCGATGTCCGTGATGATGTTGAACGAGCCCGGCAAGCGTCTCGGGCCGGATCATTGGAACGTCACCCGACAGAACGAGCAGCGTCGAAGCCCGTGTAGCAAGCAGATCGCGAGCAGCATTTACCGCATCACCTGTACCTAGCTGCTCTTTTTGTTCGACGAAAACCGCCTGGCCGGAATCAAATTCCTCGAGCACCGCGGATTTAACCTCGTCGCCCTGATGACCGATGACTACGTAGATCTTTTCGGGTGCGAGTGCCGAGGCAGTTCTGGAGACATGATTGACGAGTGGACGACCGTCAAGGCGGTGAAGGACCTTCGCGAGGCCTGAACGCATGCGTGTACCAAGACCCGCCGCGAGGATCAAAACATCGAGCACTTTATGCTCTTCCTGGACATCTGCCATAAAAGGAAGCTTCGACAACGTATGCCAATCGCCATGATAAGCTTTTTGAATCGGTAGGCAAAACTCATCCGATGCGGTCCAACACTGATTTGGCGAGTCTGTCGGGATGATGGCGGACAAGTTCGCCGTCATCAAGGAGGTTCGCGTTCACAACCCGGGCTCCTTGGATCACTTCCGAATCGATCGAACCGTGGACACCGATCTGTTCCGCGCCGTCTCGTATATAGAGCCCGGCCTGCAGCTCACTGATAGGCCGGTCGTTTACGATAACGTAATCGAAATTCAATCCCCGCGCATAATCGCGAACGATCTCAAGATGCCGGCGTGCCGTCAGCCCGTCCGTCTCACCGGGCTGCGTCATAAGATTACAGACAAAGATCTTCACCGCGGACGAACCCGCGATGGCATCGACAACTCCGTTGACGAGCAGCGGTGGAAGAATGCTTGTGTAAAGAGAACCGGGGCCGATCGTAAGCACGTCGCTGGTCTTGATCGCGGCGATCGCGTCCGGATGAGGCTGACAATCTTCCGGCTCCAGATACAGTCGCTCGATCGCTTTGCCGGTCTTTGAGATGTTCGTTTCTCCCCTAACGACCGACCCGTCGGCAAGTCGGGCAGCGATCCTCACGTCAGATACCGTTGCCGGAAAGATGTGTCCCTTGCTCGCGAGAATCTCGGATGACAACCTCACCGCTTCGGCAAAATCGCCTGTAACTTCCGAAAGCGCGGCGAGAAACAAGTTACCGAAGTTGTGTCCCGAAAGATCCCCATCGCCCGAAAAGCGGTGTCTAAAGAGCCTCGACAGCAAGTGCGAATCTTCGGACAGGGCCACCATGCAGTTCCGGATATCGCCGGGCGGTGGCATCTGCAGTTCATCTCGCAATCGGCCTGAACTTCCGCCGTCGTCGGACACCGCTACGATCGCCGATAGGCGTTTCAACGAAGTGCCGTCGATTCCGGGCCCAACGTACTTTTTTAAGCCCGATAGCAATGTTGACAGGCCTGTGCCGCCGCCGATCGCTACAAGATCGAGACCTTTCGTTTGTAATTCCTGCATTTCTAACTCGGAATTTAACTAAATTCAGCCCCCGGCGCAACTCGTTTTCATATCGTAATTTACATATCGGTCCAAACAAAAAATACTTGCTGGCATTTCGCCACGTATGCTAGATTGGATAGTGCGGTTTGTCGCAAAAACCTGCCTTACCCGTTTTCCGATCATTCAATCGCCGATAACCACACCGAGCTAATCTTTTCAGCTGCGAGATATTATCAATGGCACAATCGCCTTTCATTATCCAAGAACACCAGTTTCAGCGGATGAAAACCGTCCTTGCCCGGCTCTGTGTCGAGTGCGCCGCACGCGTCGTTTTTCTGGTCGATCGTGACGGGCAGACTATCGCCTTTCATGGCGACATCGGGGACATGGACACGACGAGCTTCTCATCGCTGGCCGCTGGAAACGTTGCAGCGACAAGCAGCATGGCGAACCTGATCGGCGAAGACGCCTTCCCGGCAGTTGTTCACGAGGGCGAGCGCGAGAGCATTTTTATCAGCGTTATTGGAAGGAGTCTTTTGGTCATCATATTCGACGAGCGCTCGACCGTCGGATTGGTTAAGATCCGCGCCAAACGAGCAAGTTTTGAAGTTGCCGCTATTCTTGACGAGGCCGTTCGCGATTCCAGCTTCGCAATGAATAGCAACTCGGTATTCTCCGAGATCACCGACGAGGACATCGACAGCCTGTTTAGTTAGTTATGGATTCTAGATTTTGGATTTCGGATTGCATAGCAGGAAGATAGATCGAAAATCGAAAATCGCAATCGCAAATCGATATGACTTTTATTAATTACGCATCACGTGAGATCAACTGCAAGATCGTTTACTACGGTCCCGGTTTGTGCGGCAAGACGACGAACCTGCAGTACATCTACGATTCGACCGCGCCCCAAGCGAAAGGAAAGTTGATCAGCCTGGCGACCGAAACTGATCGTACGTTGTTCTTCGATTTTATGCCGCTCGAGCTCGGCACGGTTCGTGGATTCAAAACGCGCTTTCATTTGTACACCGTTCCCGGACAGGTCTATTATGACGCTTCGCGAAAACTGATTTTGAAAGGTGTCGACGGCGTCGTATTCGTCGCCGATAGCCAGGAAGAGCGTATGGACGCGAACATCGAATCGCTTTACAACCTTGAAGAGAATCTACAAACGCAGGGCTACGACCTCTCGAATATCCCTTACGTGCTGCAGCTGAATAAGCGAGATCTGCCGAATGTAACGCCGATGCAGGATCTTGTCGGCGAGCTTCAACGAAAGGGCGAGCCGGTCTTCGAAGCCGTCGCAATGGACGGCACAGGCGTCTTCGATACGCTGAAGGCAGTGGCGAAACAAGTGCTGACAGAACTCAGAAAGAGTTAAGCTCCGTTCTCTCACCCGACTAGGATCAAAAAGTAAGGATGTGGCGGTTCGAAAAGAACCGCCATTTTGTTTGCGGAGATTACGACCGTCGCACACTAGTAGACCCGTGGACCGTCGACGAATCCCAAGTCTCCATAACCTCGGCTAGCTGTTAACAGCTTTATCGATCGCCGCTATCACCCGCTCATCTTCTGCCGTGACATCCGGAGAGATGCGAGCAGCAATTTTTCCATCCTTGCCGATCAGGAACTTTTCAAAATTCCACAGGATGTCATCGGGGTGCTCGCGTGTCTGTCCATAGCCCTTGAGCTTTTCTTCAAACCCATCGCCATCAGTGATGTCCGCTTTCGGCCTTGCTGAGATGAGATGTTTGTAGAGCCGGTGACTGTCGTCGCCCTTCACGCTAATCTTCTCGAACAGCGGAAACTGGACGTTGTAATTCGAGCTGCAAAAATCCTGAATCTCTTCATTCGTGCCGGGCTCTTGCGCGAGAAAATTATTCGCGGGAAATCCGAGCACCTCGAAACCTTTGTCGCGGTAGTCTTCATAGATCTTTTCGAGACCTTCGTATTGCGGAGTCAACCCGCACTTCGAAGCGACGTTCACGACGAGCAAAGCCTTACCCTTGTAATCGCCCAGTGTCGTCTCCTTCCCATCGATCGTGTTAACCGGAATATCGTAGACGCTATCTGCCATATTGATTCACCCTTCCTGTTTTCGAATTTTGAAATTGTCGAAATGATTATAATCCGATTCGTAGGATTTGGGATTTGGGAATTCGGATTTGGGAACTCATCTCAAATTTGAAACTTGAAACGAAATCCGCGATCCCATATTCCAGATCCCAAATTGCAAAGGCCGTCACGTAAATTACGTGACGGCCTTGATCTTTAAGTGGCGGGGCCGACGGGGCTCGAACCCGCGACCTCCAACGTGACAGGCTGGCGTTCTAACCAACTGAACTACGACCCCGCAGAGGATATGGGATTTGGGATTTCGGAAATGGGATGTGACTGTCCGCTATCGGGCAATCCGCAATCCCCAATCCCAATTCCCAAATCGGAATGGTGGGCACGAAGGGACTCGAACCCCTAACTTCCTCCTTGTAAGGGAGGCTGTCTACCAATTGACGTACGTGCCCTAAACTTTGTTAATTCTACACCGCAACTGCACGCCGCACCCACTTCAATTATCAAAAAAACACGC
>JANMUW010000156.1:0-3827 GCA_031392105.1 Acidobacteriota bacterium
CGCGGGCGATAAACGTAGCGCGCATCGACTCGTACTTGTTGTCATACCCGTGTGCTCCCCGGATCTTGTCAAAATCATCGGACTTCTGGGTAGTCTCGAATCTCTCACGACTGGTCATCGCCCATCCTTCATCCGACAAACAAATAATCGGCGCGATCCGACGGCCTTCGTTGTAGTGAAACCGTTTCGGAATGTCTGCTTTTCGCCAGCAAGTCGCATGCTTGATCGATTTCAGCCGCTCCATAACGAAAGATTCTTTACCGGGCTTGGGAAATATCTGCCAGATCTCGCCCGTCGTCAGGATCGGATCGGCGATCGTTTTGTCCTTCGTATCAAAATAATCGTCCATCACGATGGCGTTTCGCTGATCCCGCGCCGCCATCCCGTGATCGCTTACGATGATGATGTTGACACGATCTGCAATTCCTCGCGTGCGAAGTCCTTCGACAAGTTGGCCGACGTACCGGTCAGCATTCATGACTGCGTACCGCGTCTCGTCGGCATCCGGGCCGAACTCATGTCCCAGGTCATCGGTATCGCTAAAGTACATCGTGACCATCGTCGGCCTTTTCTCAGCGGGAAGGTCGAACCAGCCAAGCACCTTATCGACTCGCATCTCCGGAGGAACTTTTCCGTTATACGTTCGCCAATACTCCGGCCTTGTACCCACTATCTCCGCCTCGGAACCGACAAAGAAATAGGAACCCGCCACCTGGCGCTGCTTCTCCGCAGTCACCCAGATCGGTTCTCCCCACCACCATCGCGAGTCTTGCACCTTGCTCCGATCATCGATCTTGAAAATTTCTCCAAAGTCGTAAATGTTGTTCTCGACGATTCCGTGATGTTCGGGATAGAGTCCTGTTGCGATCGTGTAGTGATTTGGAAACGTCTTGGTCGGAAACGACGGGATCATCCATTTCGCTCTCACACCCTCGCGTGCGAGACGCTTTAGAGTCGGAGGTTGATACTTGTCGAGATAGTCGTAACGAAATCCGTCTAGTGAGATAAGTACGACGGTCGGTTTCAGATCGCTGACCGGCTTCTGCGCACTTGCCAGAATTGTAACGAATAGGATCATGATCGATCCCAACGCAGTTCTTGTAATCGGTTTCATAAGATGGACGTTTAGCGGTTGCGCGGATATTATAGCGTTGCATTTCCATCTCAACAATCGACTCACGGAGAACATCACATGAACAGATCGTTACTACCCTCTCTCATAGCACTTGCTCTATTGATCACAGTCGCTCTTGCCTGTAACAAGTCTAAAGAAGCAGACGCAGATGTTGCCGGCAATACGAAGACTGCGGCGCCGACGTCCAGCGATATTAGCGGCTCCTACGACATTACCGGCATGAATGAGAACGGTGCCGGCGCGTACAAGGGAACACTCGCGGTTACGAATCGAGGTGACGTCTATCAGTTCAGCTGGGACACGGCCGGAAAGAAATATGACGGCGTTGGTGTTCGGACCGATAACGCCGTGGCCTCGGCGTTTGCGTCGGGAGATAGCGGCGAAGGTTGCGGGGTCGTCCTGTACAAGATCGGCGCGGACGGCAGTCTCGATGGAAAAGCCGGTTACTGGGGAAATAATAGCAGTGAGACCGAGACTGCAAAGCGCACCAAGGTGAGCGACCTCGAGGGCGAATACGATGTCAGCGGCACGAATACGGGTGGCCAGCCGTATAAAGGTACACTAGCCGTCAAGAAGAGCGGAGCCGGGTACACGTTCTCCTGGAAAGCCGGAGCCCCATTCGAAGGATTCGGAATTCGCCAGGGCGAAACGGTGGCGGTAGGAATCGGTGGAAATAAGTGCGGATTTGTAAGCTATGAAATTCGGTCTGATGGAACGCTCGAAGGGAAATGGGGCGGCTATGGCTCAAAGTCGGTCGGCACCGAAACAGCGAAAAAGAAAAGCTAAGCAACTCAGACCTCGCGGAGGCTGACCTCGAGAATTTCCGAATCTTTGAAAGTAACGACGATCGGGTTTATTAAATCGTCCGTGAACACGGGTACCTCGTCTGTATGGCAAATTCGGTTCGATCGCCCCGCGAATCTCGGCTTGCGGATTCTCAGGGGAACGGGGTTAAAAAAACTCATCGCCTCTCGAAAGGCGAGCGATCCGCGGATCATCGGCCGGCATGATCATGTCGAGTCGGTACCCGTCATTAAGAAAGGAATTGAGTTCTTCGTCGAAGTCACAGCAGGAGCGTGTCGGGATCATTACAGATTCATTTCCGCCTTCCAAGCGTCGGAAACAGCCTTGCCTTTTTCAAAGTCGTCGACGACGAGGATCAACTGGTTGGCGTGGTCGCTGTAGACGACATCAATGTTTACACCTGCATCCGCCATCCTTCGCGCGATCTTTCCAAGTTGTCCGGGAACGTCCTGCCTGAGTTTCTGGACCAGCACTTTCCGAACGTCGAGAACCTCGATGTTGACTGCTTCGAGGGCGCGTCGCGCAGCTTCGCCGTCATCGAACAGAAAATGCATATAGCCTTTTCCATCGACCACCCATCCGCCTCCGCCCTCGACGCTCACACCGGCAGAGCCAAGTGCTTCGCCCATCCTCGCCATTTCGCCCGGTTTATTTTCGAGTCTAATTGAAATGTCGTACATATGTTTTTTCTAACGCACAGATCGCACAGGACGCGGAAGCTTAGATGCGCTCCGCGTGCCCGGCGTTAAGAACCCACCACAACGACTTCCGACTTTATCGAATTAGCGATGTAGCAGTTTTCGTGCGCGTCATGATGCATCTCGGCGATCTCTGCTTCGGTCGGACGCGGGTCGCCACCCCATTCGATTTTCGGATCCAGCGTGATCTTTGAAACCCATTGCCTTCCACCGTCGCCTTCCGTCATGTCGCCAACCGCATTGTCTTCGTACGAGTCGATCAGAAATCCCCTCGTCGCCGCGACCCAAAGAAACGTCAGCATGTGACACGATGCGGCCGCTGCGACCAACGCCTCTTCCGGATCGACGGCTGCTTCAACAGAGAATGGAACCCGCACGGCGTGGGGCGACGATGATGCAGGAACGTCGATCCCGCCATCAAACGACCACGTATGCCCACGCGTGTATCGGTTCTTTGTGAATGTATCAGGGGAATCGTTGTTCCAGGAGATCTTTGCTGTGTATGAGTGCATGTTCTGTTATTGCGGCGCTTGTTTTGTAAGATTCGAATCAGCCTGACGATGGACGATCTGCCAACCATTCTTCTCGCGGCGAAAGATCATTGTCACCCGATAATCGCGCGTCGCAGCGTTCCCAGTCTCCGGAACCGTGAAAGTGATGTGCTCGAGCTGAACGACATAACCGAGTTTTCCGCTCTGGTTTGTCACGATTCGTTCGATCGAATTTTTTCCCTTCGAGAAGTTAGCTCCGACCCAGTCGAGGCGTTTTGAAACCGCAGCCCATCCTTTTTCTACCGTCCCGCCGAATCCACCGGAAAGCGTGACGTCATCGGATTGCGACCAGAGAGATTTGAATGGTTCGGCTTTGCCGTTTTGCAGCTCCAGCTGCGCGGCGTCGAGCTTCGCGAGGAACGCTTCGAATTCTCCGTGTGGTTTCGTCTGCGAGTACGCTGATCCGAAAACGAAGAGTATGGCGATAAATAATCCCAGGCCTATCTTCACGTTAATCCTCTAGGTGTCGATATCGGTCAGAATCTCACTTGGCTGAAGGATCACGAGCTTACCGTCCCGCTCAACCACCACCAGATTGCCCGCGCGCTGGTGTTGAGTAAAGCCTCGCGAACCGCCCTCACGTAAGCCTTGTTTATCTCTTCGCTATATCGAACAAAGAGGTCTACCTTTCGGTCACCG
>JANMUW010000181.1:0-6429 GCA_031392105.1 Acidobacteriota bacterium
TACAGCGTTCCTCACGAAGAATTTCGGAAAGCATGAAGAGTTGGATATGCCGCAGATCGAGGGCGGCCATGCGGGCGGAGATGATCGGCTCCGCGATGTGATATTCAAGAATGCAAAGGTCCCGGAATATTTGAAGCTGCCGAGCGCACGCGCCGGTGCGATGTCATGTCTTACGGGGATCGCGGCTCGCACGAGCATCGAGCAGAAGAGGCCCGTGAAGATCTCTGAATTGATTCGCTTATGAAGCTGGTTTTCGCTTTTATCTTGACTATGGTTGTCGCCGGAATCGCGTCAGGGCAAGAATCACCGGTTACGATCTTTCTGGCAGGTGATTCGACGTGCGCCGCAAAGCTTCCCGAGAAACGCCCGGAGACGGGATGGGGCGAAATGCTTGGCCAACATTTTAAGGATGGCAAGGTCCGGATAGAAAATCGGGCGATGAACGGCCGAAGTACCAAGACGTTCATCAGTGAAGGACGTTGGCAGGCGATCGTCGACGGATTGAAAAAAGGCGATTACGTTTTCATACAGTTCGGCCACAACGATTCGGCGAAAGAAAAGGTCGAGCGATACACGACGCCGGAAGATTATCGAAGAAACCTTGGTCGATTTATCAGCGATGTGAGATCCAAGGGCGGGCACACGGTATTGCTCACACCGGTCATGCGCCGGCGATTTGATAAAGACGGAAAGTTTTACGACACGCACGGTGAGTATCCGGACATCGTCCGGTCCGTCGCTAAGGAACAAAACGTACCGCTGATCGACATGCATCGAAAGAGCGAGGGCGTGATCGTCCGCTACGGGGTCGAAGGATCGCGAAAGCTATTCCTTCAATTGAAACCGGGAGAGAATGCGAACTATCCGAACGGCATCGACGACAATACACACTTCTCGCCACTCGGTGCGGAGGAAATGGCGAAGCTCGTGGTGGAAGACATCCGTGAGTCGAAGATCGGTTTGAGAAAGTATTTGAAATAAGGCGGTCTCGTCGCCAACGGCGACAGACCTATAAAGCCTAGGGTGGAAAGAGCGAAGCGAATGGAACCCTAGGTCAAATAAAGGAAGGGCTCGGTCGCTGAAAGCGACCAACTTCCTAAACATTGCTCCCCTTCAGGGAGCGGATCCTTTGCACCTCATTTCCTAGGGTTCCGCCTTCGGCTTCACCCTAGGCTTTATATGTCGGTCGCCCTTGGCGACTAGAACTGATGATCTTATGAAACTCTTGATCGCGAATATCATTATTCTTGCGTCCTCACTTTTCGTCTTTGCACAATCGACGCCGGTCTCCGAGCGCCTCGCGGACACTGCGATGAATCGAATCTGGGTCGACTCGCGCAACCAGCCTGGGATTCCGCCGAAGTGGAATTACGAGCAGGGCGTTGTGCTAAAGGCGATCGAACAGATGTGGTACGCGACGGGTGATCCGAAATATTTTAGGCATATCCAGAAAGGCATGGATCACTGGATCGATGAGAACGGAAATCACAAGGATTACCATCTCGAGGAATACAACATCGATCACATCACGCCGGGGCTCGCCATGTTGACGATGTACCGCGTCACCGGACAGGACAAATATCGAAAGATGGTCGAGCTACTGCGGTCGCAACTCAAGACTCATCCGCGAACCAACGAAGGCGGATTCTGGCATAAAAAGATCTACCCGTATCAGATGTGGCTCGACGGCCTCTACATGGGCGAGCCGTTCTACGCGGAATATTCCGAGATCTTCGGCGAAGATAATTGGAACGACATCGCGAATCAGTTTGTCTGGATGGAGAAGCATTCTCGCGATCCAAAGACCGGACTTCTCTATCACGGATGGGACGAGTCGAAGCAGCAGCGTTGGTCCGACAAGGGTACCGGACGGAGCCCGCATGTCTGGGGGCGTGCGATGGGTTGGTACGCGATGGGTCTCGTCGATACGCTCGAGCATTTTCCGAAAGGTCATCCGAGGCGTACCGAACTGATCGCGATCTTGGATCGCGAAGCGGCCGCGATCGAAAAGTATCAGGATGCGAAGTCGGGGGTCTGGTGGGACATCATCGATCTCGGCGGGCGCGAGAAGAATTACCTCGAGTCGTCTGGATCCGCGATGTTCGTCTACGCTATCGCTCGCGGCGTTCGTGAGGGCTATCTGCCGGAACGATACATGAAGGTCGCGAAACGCGGTTGGGACGGAATCAAGCGCAAGTTCATCAAAACCAACGCGAACGGTGAAACGGATTGGGAAGGCACGGTTTCGGTCTCGGGCCTCGGCGGCAATCCGTATCGTGACGGCAGCTTCGACTACTACATGAGTGAGAAGCTGCGGACGAATGATGCGAAAGGCCTCGGGCCGGCGATCAAGGCGGCTCTCGAGTTGGAATCGTATGAACGCGGATGGACGGGCAAAGGCGAGACGGTCCTGCTCGACGACTATTTCAATCACGAGATCCGCAAAAATAAGATGGGCCGCGACGAGGTGTGGCACTACAAGTGGAATGAAATGCCCGACGCCGGATTCGTCGCGTGGGGAAATATCTTTCGCAGCCTCGGTGCGTCGACCGAAACGCTGTCAGCAGCACCCACGGCATCGAATCTGAACGTTGCCGACATCTATATCATCGTGGATCCGGACACATCGAAGGAAACTGGTAATCCCAACTATATTGGGCCAACGCATGTGAAAGCGATCGCCGACTGGGTCAAACGCGGAGGCGTTCTCGTGTTGATGGGAAACGATGGGCAGAATGCGGAGCTGGATAAGTTCAACACGCTCGCGGGCGAGTTTGGGATCCGGTTCAACAAGGATCGCAAGTTTGAAGTGATCAATAACGATTACAAAATGGGTGGCGTGGACATCGCCGCGGGGAATGAGATATTCAAAACCGCCCGAAAGATCTTTATCAAGGAAGTTTCGACGCTGACATTGTCGGGCAAGGCGCGTCCCGTTTTGACCGCGAACGGAGAAACATTGATCGCTATCTCGAAGCACGGTAAAGGATCTGTATTCGTGATCGGAGATCCGTGGCTTTACAACGAGTACGTCGATGGAAGGCGACTTCCGGGTGAGTATGAGAATTTCAAAGCGGCGCAGGATTTGAGTCGGTGGGTGATAGGCCAAGCTAGGAGAAGGTAAATTCGGGGTCCTGGGTAGGGGCTCCGGCATTTGTCGCGTAGCGACAGCCCGAATTTAGCCGTGGGCCTTAGCCCACGGTCCGATGGCGATGAGACCCGCGTCGCGGTCGCGACGCTCGAATACTTCGGCCGTCGCTGACGCGACGGGAACTGAATTGAAAATGCTTCCGTGGGCTAAGGCCCACGGCTAAATTCGTACTGTCGCTCCGCGACCAACAGCTGCGGAGCCAAAGAGATCACATTCGTCTAAACAGCTATTATGTATCGCATTATACTGTCGGTAACTCTCCTCGGATTCAGCTTCGCGGTTACGGCGTCTGCCCAAACGCGCACTCCCTCTTCACCGTCGAAACCATTCGTCGTAAAGACGAAGCAACAAGTTTCTGACATCTACCGCGCAGCCGGGAAGGAGGCGGGGAATAAACAGATCGATGTAGTTCCCGCACCCGGCACGCAGATGCGGGTTGCCGTCTTCCATGACGAAAAGCGCGAGAATGATCTGTTCGAGGTGCACGATGCCTCGGACGATATTTATTATGTTCTCGAGGGAAACGCTACGTTAATGCTCGGTGGAACTCTTTCCGAAGCAAAAGAAATTTCTCCCGGTGAATGGCGAAGCAAGACCGCTACCGGCGGCCAACCAGTGCAGATTCGAAAAGGCGATCTGATCGTCGTGCCGCGCGGCACGGTGCACCAAAGGACCGTGACAGGCAAAGGCTTTTCCATGATCCTTATAAAAGTATTTGCCGAGACAGTGAAACCGCAGTGACAAAGTTTAGAGTTTAAGCCGCAGTTGCTCTACTATGAGAGACGACGAGAACACGGAAAACAAATTGATGCCGGGAACAAAGCGGGGCATTTTCAAAAACCTCAACTCCGAGAAGAACGGGACGACGGCGGAGGAGGTTGTGACGCGTCTTCGCGACATGATCCAGAATGGCGAACTCGCCGCCGGAGATCGCCTTCCACCTGAGCGCGACCTCGCGAAGATCCTTGGTGTAAGCCGCCCGACATTGCGAGCCGGTATCAGATCGCTGACTACGGTCGGAATTCTCCAATCGAAACAAGGTGCCGGTACATTCGTCGCCGAGGCCGAAGAATCGCCGACGCTGGATACGAGCGCTCTTCGAATGCTCTCCGCTCTTCACGGTTTCACGTCCGACGAAATGTTTGAAGCTCGTCTCGCCCTCGAGATGAGCATAGCGGCGCTCGCTGCCGAACGTGCGACTAGCGAGCAGATGGCACAACTCGCCGAAGAGATCGCTGGAATGTACGCATCCGTCGAACGGCCGGAGCAGTACCTCGTTCACGACATGCAGTTTCACCAGACCGTCGCCGCGGCTTCGGGAAATCGTATACTCACCGCGCTGATGAATATGGTCGCGTCGATCTTGTTCGAATACCGAAGTAAGACGGTGAAACGCGCGACCGATCTAAAGGACTCGGCTGAACAGCATCACAATATCTATCGCGCGATCCGCGAGCACGACTCCGAAGCATCGCGTCAGGCGATGAGACACCACCTTGTCGCAACGCAGTTGGCCCAGCGGCTCGAGGTCGACGAAAAAACGCGAGCAAAAGAAAACGGCCGCAAAAAATAATTGAAAGAACTTCTATCGACACTTTTGCCTGTCCTGTTTCTGGCGACTTCAATTTGCGCCCAGTCGCCCTTCGTCTCGAAGGTTTGGTCTCCCGACAACGGTGACGGTTCATATTCGAACCCGATAATCCACGCTGACTACTCAGACCCAGACGTGGTGCGTGTTGGCTCCGACTATTACATGACGGCGTCGAGCTTCAACTCGGCTCCCGGTTTGCCGATCCTGCATTCGAAAGACCTTGTGAACTGGCGCCTCATCAACTATGTCTTTGAAGAACAGGAGCCGCGTGATGTCTTCGGAAAAGCTCAGCACGGTGGTGGAGTTTGGGCCCCGTCGATCAGATTTCACAACGGCGAGTTCTACATCTTTTACCCGGATCCCGACTTCGGGATCTATATGACGAAGACGAAGGATCCGGCCGGTAAATGGTCCAAGCCGCTGCTCGTTAAGGCAGGAAAGGGTTGGATCGATCCGTGCCCGCTTTGGGACGACGATGGTCAGGCGTATTTGGTTTCGGCGTTCGCGGGAAGCCGTTCCGGGATCAAGACGATACTGATCGTGAGCAAGATGGATCCGGCTGGGACGCGGCTGGTCGATGAGGGCGTTCTGGTGTTTGATGGCCACGACAAACAGCCAACTGTCGAAGGTCCGAAATTTTACAAGCGCGATGGTTACTATTACATCTTCGCTCCGGCCGGCGGCGTTGCGACCGGTTGGCAGTTGGTTTTGCGCTCGAAGAATATCTACGGACCGTACGAAGAGAAAATAGTTCTTGCGCAAGGAAAGTCGGAGATCAACGGTCCCCATCAAGGGGCCCTCGTCGATACTCCGGACGGCAAGGAATGGTGGTTCGTCCATTTTCAGGACCGCGGACCATACGGTCGCATTGTTCATCTTCAACCCGCGATTTGGAAAAATCAGTTTCCTGTTATCGGCTCTGATCCTGACGGCGATGGGACGGGCGAACCCGTTCTGCGTTTCAATAAGCCAAATGTTGGGAAGGCATATCCGGTCCAGACGATTCCTGATTCAGACGAGTTCAATGATGCGAAGATCGGGTTACAGTGGCAGTGGCACGCGAACCCGAAAGCGGAGTGGGCCTTTCCATTCCCGGAGCGTGGTGTCCTGAGAATGAATTCCGTTCAACTACCGGATGGTTCAAAGAACCTGTGGGATGTGCCGAATCTGTTGCTGCAGAAGTTCCCTGCCGAAGAGTTCACGGCAACTGCGAAGATCACACTAGCTCCGCGTTTTGAGGGTGAGAAGTTTGGTTTCCTCGTGATGGGCCTCGACTATTCGTATATCGGTGTGTCGTTCAAGGACGGAAAATTATACGTCGCTCAATCTAACGCTAGAGACGCCGACAAACGATTACCCGAATTCGACAACGTACCCTATCTGTTGACCTCGAAAATATTTTATCTGCGCGTTAAGGTTTCGCGTGGGGCAATGTATGCGTTTAGTTTCAGCGTCGACGGTAAAGCTTTCACGAATGTCGGCGTGCCGTTCAAAGCTCGCGAGGGACGATGGATCGGCGCAAAGTTGGGGTTCTTTTATTCTCGTCCCGGGAAATTCAACGATGCGGGATCGGCGGATATAGATTGGATAAGGTTTGAGAAAAACTTAGTGGAGGCTGGCGGCAAGTAGTCAGAACCGCGAGCGGTAGCGACCGGGTTGCCGGCGAACTTATCGGTATGCAGATGGC
>JANMUW010000189.1:0-4881 GCA_031392105.1 Acidobacteriota bacterium
GGCCAGCGCGAAACGCGGATCGAGCGCGACACTCGATTCCAGCTGCTCGATGCATTGAGCGTAGCTGCGCACGACCTGACGGGGCCTTACAATTATTACAATCCATGGTGGCATCCGTGGCACCAGGGGAGCGATCTGCATACTCTGCAGTCGGTCTCGAAGACGATCACATCGATCATCGTCGGCGTCGCGCGGAATCGGAAAGAGTTTCCTGATCTCGACACGCCGGTCATGAACTTCTTCGACGCATCGAAGGTCGCGAACGTGGACGATCGGAAACGTCGAATGACGATCCGGCATCTACTGACGATGTCGGCGGGCATCGACTGGAACGAGTCGCTCCCGTATTCCGACCCGAATAACACCGGCATCCAGATGGAGGCTTCGAGCGATTGGGTCGAGTATACGATCAACCGTCCGATGGCCCACGATCCGGGCAAGGTATATCACTACAGCTCGGGTGCGACGCAGCTTCTCGCCCACGTCTTTCGCGTGGCGACCGGAACGGATATCGAAGAATACGCGGTTCGCCATCTCTTCACGCCGCTCGGCATCAAGCAGCATTACTGGAAACGTACGCCGAGCGGCCTCGTCGATGCCGAAGGCGGAATCTATCTGCGTCCGCGCGATGTCGCTAAGCTTTGGTATCTGTTTCTAAAAAACGGTGCATGGGAAGGGAAGCAGATCGTCTCGTCCGAGTGGGTAAAAGAGTCGGTCACCCCGGCCTTCGATCTTACACCCGCCGGTTCGGCTACTCCGGGTGCCAAATACGGTTTCAAATGGTGGATGTATCCATACGGCAAGGACAATTCAAAACTCGCCTGGAGCGGATCCGGTTTCGGCGGCCAGCGCCCGATGGCCTTTCCCGAACTCGACATGGTCGTCGTCTACACCGGCTGGGATATTCCCCCGGTGCGGGGACTACTAAGGGGCCGTGACGCGATCGATCGGGCAGTTGCGTTGGTTGTTGGAAAGTAGGAGAGTCGCATTGATCCCGGGGAGCATGGACGCAAGGTGCAAAAGCCCACGTAAGCAAAGGGCGATACACTCAACATCGAGCACGCCCGCGCGCGAGTGGCAGCGGACATTTACGATTAACCCGCCGGCAAGTTAGCCATGAAGTGTCCCGACTCGGGTCGTAAGAACAGTCAGAACCGCGAGCGGTAGCGACCGGGTTTCCCCGTTGCGTAAAATCAAGTTCAGATCCGGTAAGGGTGTTACCCGGTCGCACCACTCGCCCTCCGACCTGCGTGGAATTAAGTTTCGATAGGGTATACGGGTGACCCGATCGCTACGGCTCGCGGTTCTGACCTGTGTGGTCAGCCTTAAAAAGGTTCAGTGCCGCCGTCGTGGTGACATTCTTTAGCTCGATTCGTTACTCTGCGGTTCTCGAGTCTCGATTCAGGATCGAACAAGAAATTGAGATCCAAGTCCCTCGCCAGCTCTTTAATAAGAAACTGCAACTCACCATGGCAGACTGGTGAAGGTCGCGGTGTTCATACTGCCGGAAAATTCGGGAATGCTGCCGATGATAAATTCCGAACGAAATTTCGGGCTTATCCCGCGTCCGTACAGGATAAGCGAATTGTTCGTACCCGTCGGTCCGAGCGACTCCGGAGTCGACTCGGCTCCGGCAGCATAAAGGTCAAGTGATTGATTTGCCGCTAGCCGACAGTTTAGCAGGGACACATATACAGTATTGTTCGACGCAGCGTTGGGAAATGAAGTGGTAGCTCCCGCACCGAGGGCCAGTCCGTCACCACCGTTATTTTCAAAAAAGGAGCCGTACGCGGTAAAGTTCGTTATGTTGCCGTCCGATAGGCTCCCGTTCGCACCGAGACTTAGTCCGCCACCGACTGCCGCCCCGAGGTTGTTCGCATAAAATCGGTCGCCGTAAGAAAAAACAGTAATTCGACCAAGGCTGGTGTTTACTCCTTCGACAACAAGCCCGGTAAGATTGTTATGAACACGGTTACCACTCAGCATCGCCGTTACCATCCCTCCTTGGGATCCCGAAGTGTTTGCTATCCTCAAGCCTAGTCCGGTGTTCAATTGATTGTTATACAGATCATTATCGACGATCTCTGCCTCAATCACGCGGCCGGCCTGGTCCGATCCGAGGTTTCGAAGGTCGATCCCGCGCGTGTTGCCGGTCGAGACAATATGGGCAATTCGGAGCCGAGCTATTCCAGGCCATACAATGTCCGTCTCTATACCGCCGTTTCCGTTGACGGCATTTCGGATCGTCAGCCATTCGACTGAGTTGACGCCCCTTCCCATCCTGATCGCTCCTGACTTGGCGATCAGCGGTGTGCTGTAAGAACCAGCCGGAAGGTTTATCGCGTCGATGACAACCCCCGTTCGATCACCTATCACCCCTTGCAACGACATGTTTTCGAGAAGGTCGATGCGTCCGCCGTTCGGTCTCGGAACACCTGCCGTGTCATTAGCCGATAGCATATAAGTACCGGGCGCCATAACGATAAGGCTTCCGGCATTTGAGGGATTATTTATGGCAAAATAAAGCTCCTCGGGGTTGTTCACATTAACAGTTGTCGAAAAATTCGGACGGAAATTTGACGTGTCCCTGCCGAAGATCGGTGGCCCGGCCGGATAGGTTTTCGACAAAAGTTCGATGCTCTTAAAGCCCTGCGCTTTCGCGGGTGGAGAAGTTATGGCAAAAGCGATGACTATGGAGGCGAAAGCGATGCTCGATTTCGCAAATAGAACTTTTACTTGAAACATATATCTCCCTTCTAGCTCCGCTCGCAGGCTGCGGATTAACGTTAAGTGTGAAAGTTTGTCGGAGGGAGTTTGCGGGCGGAAGTATGTTCCGGCCCAAGGTCATTGTCAACGTGCTGCAATAGAAAAGGAAGAGACGGAAGTTCCGCGGGATTTTGTCTTGGAGCAGCCGTTAGATTTCAGCTCTGAGCAGACAAAGTCAACGCAAAAAATTCGCAGGTCAGGAAGGGCGGCTTGCCCCCGCTCTTCGATTTGAGTTTGGGAATTTGGGATTTTGGATTTGGGATTGCGGATCTGGGATCTTGAGAAAAGAGAAAAGGCCGCGAGAAGATCTCGCAGCCTTTTCTACTGTATGTTTCGGGTTCGAAATCCTAAATCCGAATTCCGAAATCCCAAATCGGGCCGCCCACGCCGTCTTCGACCTTGTCGTCCCGACGCTTGTTGCTTGCTAACGGCGCCTATCTACTATAGGGTAGGGACGATTTACGTTTCCAGACTGATCTTATTCGCTCTCGACGACGACCCGTTCAAGGTTAATCTGTCGGGCGCGAATTTTATGTTTACCATCAAGGGAGATCAGTCTATATGTTACATTTCACCTTTGCTCGTTGTGCATCCATTGCGAAAGCCATTCACGTTCGCGTGCGTGTTAGCGGCGTCGCATTATTCACCCTTCTCAGCGTTTCCTTTTTGACCATGGCGTTGCCCGGTGTGGGGCTCGCTCAGGGTACTCAGTTTGCTGTTCCCGACCGCACGTATGTGACGGACGGTACAGTTCGGACCGTCGTGCGCTCCGGTAATACGATCTACATTGCCGGACTGTTTAACCGAGTCGGGCCGCGTACCGGGCCGGGCCTCGAGTTCGCACTCAACGGCTCTCAAAACCCGGGCCTCCCGGAAGTTTCTGGCAGTACTGACACCGTAAATGCGGTTGCCTCGGATGGAGCCGGCGGATGGTACATCGGTGGACTGTTCACACACGTCGGCGGAATCGCACGTCGCAACATCGCCCACATTCGCCCCGACCGAAGTGTCGATCCGGCATTCGATCCCAGCCCGGATGGCGCTATCCGCGCGATGGTCGTGTCGGTCGATGGCTTGACGGTCTACGTCAGCGGTGCCTTCACATCGATAGGCGGCCAGACGCGGAATCGGATTGCCGGGCTCAACGCCGTCAACGGTACCGCCACCGCGTTCGACCCCAATCCCGTCGGCACCCAGGTTGAAGCACTGGCGATATCGGGCTCGATCGTTTACGCGGGCGGGAACTTCACCTCTATCGGCGGCCAACTGCGCAACCGCATCGCGGCGCTCAATGCCGCCGACGGCAGCGCCACTTTGACCTTCAACCCTAATGCCAGCAACACCGTTCGAGCCCTGGCTATCTCCGGCTCGACTCTCTACGTGGGCGGAGGCTTCGCGACAATCGGCGGCCAGACGCGCAGCAACATCGCAGCGCTTAATCTTGGCGGCGTGCTCGATGGCACCGCCACAAGTTTCACCTCCGACACTGCATCGGGCACCTGCCTCCCATGCGGGACCGTTTTCGCCATCGCAGTGTCGAGTTCGGCCGTATACGTAGGCGGGTCCTTCAACATAATCGGTGGCCAGACGCGCACCGGCCTGGCGGGACTCGACCCTACCAGCGGCATCCCCACTTCATTTAATCCTGCGCCCACCGGCAATATTTCGACGCTGGCGGTATCGGTTGATGGCTTAACGGTCTACGCGGGCGGCGGCATCAGGACGATCGGCGGACAGCCCCGCAACTTCCTCGCCGCGGTCAACGCTGCGGATGGCCTCGCCACCGCTTTCAATCCCAACCCCAACAGCAGTGTCAGTGCGATCGGGGTCTCCGGCTCGGCGGTCTACGTAGGGGGATTTTTCACCTCGATCGGCGGCGTAGTGCGGAATAGCATCGCCGCGCTTAATGCCGCCGACGGTACTGCGACCGGCTTCGCCCCGGCTTGCAGCTCCGCCAACGGCAGTGCCACTGTGAACGCACTGGCGGTCTCTGCTGACGGCACCACAGTCTATGTCGGAGGCTTCTTCGCTTCGTTCGGCGGCCAACCGCGAAACTCCCTCGCCGCGCTCAGTGCCGCCGACGGGACGGCCACAACCTGGACTCCATTGGCGAAC
>JANMUW010000316.1:0-3503 GCA_031392105.1 Acidobacteriota bacterium
CGATGGTTCGCTCGCAAAGGCCCAATGACACAAAGTACGAGCCCGTTGTTGGTTAACTGAATTTGTTCAAACTGACCCGCTACGCGACGAATGGACAAGTTGACTTTGCGAACCACAGCAGTGATAATCTGCGGTTTGTTACCGGTTCTTTTATAAACGAAAGCGTTTCAGCGACAGGGAAGCCGGGTGAGAATCCCGCACGATCGCGTCACCGTGAGACGATTTGGGATTTGGGATTTGGGATTTCGGATTTTTATATCCGCAATCCCAAATCCCGAATCCAAAATCGCAAAGTCGGGATACCTGCCTCGAAACCTTTTGCCCAGACAATGTTTCGCGTAAAGACATTCGAGGCAGCAGGCCATTTTCAGCGCCCTGTTTTCTTGCCATTTTGTTTTTGGCATGAAGGCAGGGCCTTTTGATTTTGGATTTTAGATTTTGGATTTTGGATTGAAGAATACCAGTTACAAGTTAGTCATTTTGCTCACCTTGGCCGTGCTGGCTGCGGTTGGCTGCTACCGAATCGAAATTCCGTCACCGGTTGTTGAGACGCGAGAAGTTCGTGACGATCTCGGTCGTACGGTAAACGTACCGGTAAAGATCGAACGTGCGATCTCGCTTGCTCCGAGCCTTACGGAAATGATCTTTGCCGTGGGAGCAGGTGATCGGCTTGTAGGCGTAACGACGTACTGCAACTACCCCGCAGAGACATCCGCGATCGAAAAGGTCGGGGACACACAATCGCCGAACATCGAGAAGATAATCGCCCTCAGGCCTCAGATCATTTTTATTTCGACCGCGTCCCAGCTCGAAGCTTTTAGCAAGACGCTCGAGGGACAGGGGATCGCCGTGTACGTTACAAATCCCAAGAGCCTGGAAGAAGTATTCGAGAACTTGAACGAACTCGGTGACCTCTTTGGCCTAGGTGATCAGGTAAGTGGCCTAGTAACTTCGCTCGCCGGCCGAGCAAACTTGGTGCGCCATCAAAACAACTACGATAGCGATCGTGTGGATGTACCAACGAAAGACAAGCCGAGAGTCTTCGTGCAAATATCCAGGGAACCACTCTTCACTATCGGAAGCGAATCGTTCCTGACGGAGATCGTTGCATCGGCGGGTGGCATTTCGACCACGAAAGATATTGCAACGGCTTATCCGAAGATCAGCAAGGAAACTGCTCTGGCCTTGAACCCGGATGTCATTCTTTTATCGGATAGCGAAGACAATACCGGGCCGAGCGAAGTTTTCGGTAACTCACCGGCCGTAAGGAACGGTCGTGTCTACAAGATCAACGCCGATATAATCTCTCGGCCCGGGCCTCGTCTGGTGGATGCATTGGAGGAGATCGCGAGAGATCTGCGACCAACGAATTGAATCGACGCACAACAGTTTGGATCGCCCTGATCGCAATGCTCTTCGCGGCGTTGCTGATCGCGGTTTCGATCGGAAGCGAGCGGCTGTCATTCTTTGATCTATCGAACACACAGCAGACGATACTGTTCGACGTACGTTTGCCGCGTGTTCTACTCGGAGCTTGTGTCGGGGCGAGTCTGGCGGCGGCGGGTGCGTCACTTCAGGCCCTGCTTCGGAATCCACTTGCCGAACCGTATCTTCTGGGGGTTTCCAATGGAGCTGCACTTGGAACCATGATCGCATTCGTGTTTTTCGAGCAGTTCTTTTTCGCACGGCCACTCTTCGCATTCGCCGGTGCCGGCTTGGCGACGTTTACGGTTTATCAAATGGCCCGCAGCCGGGCCGGGATGAACGTCGAGCGGCTTGTGCTTTCGGGCGTGATCGTCACGACTTTCCTGTCATCGATAATCGTTTTGCTGACAAGCCTGCTCGACGCGGCTCGACTGCGTGGATTTACTTTTTGGCTCCTGGGCGATCTTTCTCAAGCGTCGATGAACGGATTTTATTTGACACTCGTCTCAGTCGTTTTGGGAACGATCGTCCTGACTTCTCAGGCTCGTCCGTTGAATCTGATGATGATCGGCGAACGAGACGCGATGGATTTTGGCGTCGAAGTCGGGCGCGTTCGAATGATCGTTTTCGGAATCGCGAGCTTGCTAGTTGGTACGGCTGTCGCGGCGAGCGGATCCGTGGGATACGTCGGCTTGATCGTGCCGCATCTCGTCAGGCTCGCGATCGGAAGTGATAATCGCCTCGTCGTTCCGTTATCAGCGATCGCGGGTGCGATCTTTGTGGTGTTAGCCGACACAGTCGCTCGAACTGTGATTGCACCGCGCGAGTTACCGGTCGGGGCTGTAACGGCGTTGATAGGTGCGCCGATGTTTATATATTTGTTGAGAAGAAACTGAAGGCCGTTCCGGAAAGGCAATTACGTAATTACGGAATTACAAAATTACATAATTAAAAACAGAGATAATGCTTCAGGTTAGCGACATTTCAGTTTCGTTCGGTCAACGCAAAGTATTCGATGGCGTTTCGTTGGAACTCGCGCCGGGCGAAATCGTCGCATTGCTAGGTCCAAATGGCGCGGGCAAGACAACTCTGCTGAGGGCGTTGAACGGGACCGTAGAGCTTAAAAGTGGAAGTGTTAACCTCGACGGTATTTCGCTCGACAAGTTTTCGAGGCGTGAGATCGCACGCAAGATCGCCGTTGTCGCGCAGGAGAACGAAACGAAGTTTCCAATCACAGTCGTGGAGTTCGTACTCGCCGGACGATTCACTCGCGGCGCCGCGTTCGGATGGGAGACCGCTGCGGATGTCGAAGCTGCGAACAAGGCGTTAAAGATGTGTGACCTCGAGGGATTTGCTGGCCGGGTTATGAACGAGCTTTCGGGCGGTGAACGACAGCGGGTCGTGCTGGCTCGGGCACTCGCAGCCGAAACATCGATTTTACTTTTGGACGAACCAACAGCCAATCTCGATCTCGCCCATCAAGCCCTAATGTTCAACCTGGTTCGTGACCGCTGTCGCGATGCCGGTGCATCGGCGATTGTCATTACGCACGATCTGAATCTCGCGAGCGAGTTTGCGGATAGTGTGGTGCTGCTCCGATCGGGAAAGATTTTTGCGCGGGGAACGTCCGGTGAGGTTTTGACCGCCGCGAATTTACGCGAAGTTTATGACGTGCGAGTGCTGCTGGATGAAAATCCTGCAAGCGGGAAGGTGAGAGTAACGACGGTCTACTGATCGTTGTTCGTAGGTCGTTGTTCGTGGTTCGTAGTTCGTAGTTCGTGGTTCGTCGTTCATTGCTCCGGGGAACAGACTCCGGCTGCTGATCGACTACGAACAACAAACAACGAACTACGAACAACGATCAACGATCCAATTGAGACAAGCAGAGCAAAGGAAGTCCGGTGTAAGGCCGGCACTGCCCACGCAACCGTGAACTCGATTTGGGAATTCGGATGTCGGATTTCGGATGTGGCGACTGTCACCCGGAAATCCGAAATCCTACATCCGAATTCCCAAATCGAAAAGTCGGGAACTTTGCATTCTTGTCAGGTTCAGAGCCATTTCTGCGATGGGCAGAA
>JANMUW010000309.1:0-2070 GCA_031392105.1 Acidobacteriota bacterium
CCAGGGCCAAAGGGATCGTCCTGATACGGGTTGTATCGGACAACTTCAGCAGCGACGGTCGCTTTCTTTCTGGCTCCGGGTCGAGTGCTCACAAAGTTGAACGTGTCAGTCGAGATTCCAAACCCTCCAATGAAAACGAGCGGCGTTTGGCTGTCATTTCTGATTTGCAGAGAAACTTGGACTGCAAACAGTGGTTTACCTTCTTCGCACTTCGCTTCCACTTTGTGAACGCTGCCTGTAACGACCAGGCCGTTGTTCTCAAGTCTCTGCGCGCGTGTGCCTGAAGTTACCAGCAGGAGAAGTAAGAAGACGGACGCAAATCGTTTAATGAATCATGGTTCCGTAACTCGGCGATTCTAACATAGCCATTGCTTGGGTTTGATGTAGAATCTTCTCGGAGCATAGGATGACTTATCGAGTCGGTTTAGGTGTCTCAGGCGGGATCGCGGCGTACAAAGCCGTTGAGGTAATGCGCCTGTTGCAGAAGTCCGGATGCGAAGTATCTGTCGCCATGACGAAACACGCGACCGAGTTCGTCCAGCCGCTGACCTTTCGAGCTCTCACCGATAAACATGTGATCGTTGATGATTACGATCCCTCGAACCTTGATCCGATCGCGCACATTAATTTTTCACAGACCATCGATCTGCTTCTGATCGTTCCGGCGACGGCGAACATCATCGCAAAGTTCGCGAATGGCGTGGCTGACGATTTTCTCTCCTCGACTTATCTCGCTTCGAATGCTCCGGTACTGATCGCTCCGGCGATGAACACATCGATGTGGGAGAATCCCGCGACGCAGCGGAACATCGAGCAATTGAAAAAAGACGGCGTTCACTTCGTCGAACCGGTCGCCGGCGAGCTCGCATGCAAGACGGTCGGAACGGGGAAGCTCGAGGACGTTGAGAATATCGTCCGGCAGGCGCTCGAACTATTGCGGAATGCGGATCGCGGACTGCGGATTCCTCGGTCTAAACTCGAAGACGATCCAAGCGCGGCCCCAAATCTCGCCTCGGGAAATCCTCAATCCGCGATCCGCATTCCGCAATCGAACGACTTAGCTGGCGAACGCCTTCTCATCACCGTTGGCGGTACGCGGGAGGCTATCGATCCGGTTCGGTTCATCTCGAATCATTCGTCCGGCAAGATGGGATTTGCCGTCGCCGAAGCTGCACGCGAACGTGGAGCCGACGTTACGATCGTCGCCGGCGTGACGACTGCGGAGCCGCCGGCGGATATAAAAGTGGTCCGGGCGGTCTCGGCAGAAGAAATGCACGCGGCAGTCATGAAGGAGTTGCCAAATGCAACTGTCTTCGTGGGCGCCGCAGCGGTTGCGGATTACGCACCGGCAAATGCGGCGAACGCGAAGATCAAAAAGGACGGCAAGGATGTAATGACGCTCGAACTGAAAAAGACTCCGGATATCCTGTCCGAGGTTTCAGCCAAGCGAGCGCCGGGTGTGCTTGTCGTCGGATTCGCCGCCGAGACGAATGACGTTGTCGAGTACGCTCGTTCGAAGATGAAGAAGAAGAAACTTGATCTCGTCGTCGCGAACGACATCACGAAAGCCGGAGCGGGATTCAATACCGATACGAACATCGCGACGATACTTACCGGCACGGACGAGATAGAGCTGCCGCTGATGTCGAAGCGTGAGTTGGCGGACCGAATCCTCGATGAGGTTGTCAGAAGAAGACAACGCTCTCAACCCGCAAAGTAAGCAAGATCAAAGAGGCTGTCCGGAATGGACAGCCTTTCTACAGTTTCCTGCCTTTATTCGGAGGTTTGCGCTCGAATGAGTTGCCTCCGCCTTGAGGCGGAGGTTTGCGGTCAAAACAAGAAAGGCTTTAGCCGAAACTTTTTTTGGCTAAAGCGAATCGGAAACATTTGGCTTAAGCCGGCCATCCCAAGCTGAAACCTCTGGCTTAAGCCAGAGGCAATTCATAATAGAGAAGCCGGACGCAATTCATAATAGAGAAGGCTGCCTTTTCAGACAGCCTCTTTCTTTTAGTCGAGTCGACGGTCGATTATTATTTGCTCTCATCTTTGAGATCGTTTACTTTGACGCCG
>JANMUW010000423.1:0-15754 GCA_031392105.1 Acidobacteriota bacterium
AGTTTTTGCGAAAACTTGTCCAAGGCTCGGCATGTTACGTGCGACACATGCGGTCGCGTGACTTCGGAAAATTGTTTGTTGATAACCTTGCTTCGGTCCTTTAGACCGAGTTCCACAACCGCGGTGCGCAGAAATGCAGTCTTCTTTTCCTTCGATTCGATCAACACCGCTGACAGGTCCTGGCGCGCGATCAAACAGGGTATCGAGGGCAGACCGGCGCCCGTCCCAACATCGGCGAACCGCGTCTTGAGCGGGAGAAATTCGAGCAGCGTTAATGATTCGAGGACGTGTCGCGTGGCGAACTCAGTGGGCGAAGACGGACCAACCAGGTGAAGAATCGGATTGTGAAGTTGAACCAGTTCGTAGTAATCGGCGAGACGCCCGACGGTTTCATCCGACAGTTCGAGGCCGAATGCGCCTTGATACGATTTAATTGTATTGATGAACTCTTCGCGCACACTCGATTTTCCCGCAAAGTCTAAACAAGACGCAAAGGCAGATTGCAGATGCCTGACCGAAAAAGGAAATTAGCACGAGGTATCGGCGGTAGCGGGTCACAGCTCCGGTAGGAGCGGGATATTGGTAGCACCGAGTCTGCAAACCTGCTCCGGGCTCCGTTGGAGCGACACCTATTGAAAGTTGTATCGCTCCCACGGAGCTCCGATTATTCTTCGTACGAGTTCTACCAATATGTCGCACCCGGTGCTGTGACCCGCCCGACGTCCGCTTGCAAATTGATGTAATAAGAAAGGCCGTCTTTTTACAGACAGCCTTTCGTTATTATTTAACTTGGTGCGGACGAGAAGAATCGAACTTCCACTGCCTCGCGGCAACAGGCTTCTGAGACCTGCGCGTCTACCAGTTCCGCCACGTCCGCACGAGCGAACATTGAGAATACTAATTAGCCCCGCGAAATTCAAGAATGCCGCCGCCGTTTGATATAGTCGGGATGTGCAGATCGATTTGCGTGCGAACCTGGAGGCAGTCCGGAAGAGGATATATGACGTCGCGAAGAGCGCCGGCCGCGATCCGGGTGAAATAAAGCTTGTCGCCGTCAGCAAGACGCATCAGGCGTCGGTTCTGGCCGACGCGATAAAGGCGGGCGCAACCGTTTTCGGCGAAAACAAAATTCAGGAAGCGGACGACAAGATCGCAGCGATCGGTCGCACGAGCGCTGAATGGCACCTGATCGGACATTTGCAGTCCAACAAGGCCCGGCGGGCGGTTCAGCTTTTTGATGTCATCCACTCGCTCGATTCGCTTGAACTCGCGTCGCGACTCGAACGCATCTGCGTTGAAGAAAATCGAGCGACCCTTCCGGTTTTTGCACAGATCGATCTGGCCCGGGAGGAAACGAAATCGGGACTGTTAGAAAGCGATTTGCCATCTCTTGTTTCATATATGCGGGTGTGTCGGAAATTGAGACTCGAAGGCTTGATGATCCTTCCGCCTTATTTTGAAAACGCGGATGACGCCCGGCCATTTTTCAAGCGATTGCGAGAGATTCGCGATGAGCTCGCTGCGCAAGGCGTCTTCGCCAGCGGCGTCGGCGAGTTGTCGATGGGCATGAGTCACGATTTCGAGATCGCGATCGAGGAAGGCGCGACCGTTGTCCGAATCGGCACGGCGATCTTTGGAGAGAGGCAGAGATTCGAAACCGAGAACTGAGAAACGCTCTAGGTCGGTCTTGAAAAATACCCCATTTCGAGAGTCCTAATTCTTGGTTCTTCTTCCGATCGACTTTTTATAAAACCAATATGCTTTCGTTAACTGTTTTTCCGATCGTTTGGTTGATCTTATGGGGAGCATTCCTCGTTTTTTTAATGTTCATGGTGCTGCGTCTGATTTTCAACTACTCCGATCCTAATCCATTCGGCGCGGTCGGCCGCTTCGGTTTCAAGATAAGAAAGATCACGGAGCGCTTCGTCTATCCTGCAGCGCGGTTTCTCGCGACATTTCGGGTCGACAGCCGCCTCGCTCCTTTGATCACCATCTTGATCGCGCTGGTTCTGACTTATTTTGTGAGCCAGATAATTGGAAACACTTTCTTTGTTATTGACGGATTGACAACGGGAATTGCGAGCGGAAATCCAAAAATGATCGTTGGGTTCATTCTTTATGGATTGCTTAGCGTCCTCGTCCTTTTCATTTTCATCCGGTTCCTTGCTTCATGGTTCGTGTTTACGCGAAACACGTTTCTTGGCTTTGTCATGCGTGTGACCAATCCGATAATGCTGCCGGTGCAAAAACTCATCCCACCGCTCGGAGTCTTTGATATCTCCGCGATGATCGTGCTGATCGCGATCAGCCTTCTCCAATCAGTTGTGCTGAATATTTTTGTCAGATCTTAGCGGCAACAGTCAGAACCGTGAGCGGTAGCGACCGGGTCACCGGGACCAAAGTAAAACTCCGTCGGGCACGGGTCACCGGGTCGCTGCCGCTCCCGGTTCTGACTCGTGTCGTGAGCTCCGATAATCCATGGGCAGTACGAAAGAAGACACGTACATAACATTCACGGTCCGCGTAATTCCGCGAAGCTCGCGAAGCGAGATCGTCGGTGAACATGACGGAGCTTTGAAGGTGAAGTTGTCAGCCCCGCCGGTCGAAGGCGCGGCGAACGCCGAGCTGATCAAGCTATTCGCTAAAAAGCTCGGCGTTCCGAAGTCGGCGATTACGATCGTCGGCGGGGAAACGTCTAAGACCAAACGGCTGCAAGTAACCGGCGTAACTGCTGCACAGCTTCAAATCGTTTTGGGCGGCTAATGACGCGTTTACCGAAGTATTTTTTTCGCAGGAGTCCGGCACACCCCGCGATTATTATGGCCCCAAAAATTGTTTCGACGGCGAGCATTGCCATCGTTTCGTTTCTTCCAAATGTGTCGCCAAGCTGAAGCGTTTGCCTCATCGAAAGCGCAACCGCGAATAGCGTCATCGTCAAAACTGTAAGAGTCGAAATCATCCGGTTCATAAAATCCCCCCTTGTATTAAATCCCCGCCGATTTAATTTGCCCTGAATTCTCGCTGAACTTTGTATGAATCCTTACCGTTTTACGCGCAAAATCCCGGCGTGCTATAGTTTGAAATTCAATAAACACTAGCAGGAAGCATCATCAATGTCAGGACACTCGAAGTGGCACACAATCAAGCATAAGAAGGGCGCGCTCGACGCCAAGCGCGGCAAGATCTTCACCAAGATGATCAAGGAGATCACGGTCGCTACGCGCACCGGCGCGAGCGGCGACGTCGATTCGAACGCGCGCCTCCGCAAGGCCGTTACCGACGCTAAGGCGCAGAACATGCCGAACGACACAATCGACCGTGCGATCAAGCGGGGCATGGGAGAAGGCGAGGGATCGAACTACGACGAGGTCACGTACGAAGGTTACGGCCCGAACGGAGTCGCGGTGATGGTTGAAGCGATGACCGACAATCGCAATCGAACGGTCGCCGAGATCCGCCATATCTTTTCGAAGAACGGCGGCAACATGGGTGAATCTGGTTCTGTAGGTTGGATGTTCGACAAGAAGGGTTACATTGTTGTCGACAAAGCCGCGAAGTCGGAGGACGAACTATTCGAGATCGCCATCGACGCCGGTGCTGATGATATGCAGGATGACGGTGAGGTATTCGAGATCTTCACCACGCCGGATAATTTCGAAGCCGTCAGTGAAGCCGTCAAGAAGGCTGGGATCGAACCGCAGGCCGCCGAGGTCTCAATGATTCCGCAGAACTACATCAAGCTTGAAGGCGCGGATGCGAAGACGATGATGAAACTCTACGAAGCGCTTGAAGATAACGACGACGTGCAAAAGGTGTATGCGAATTTTGATATCGACGAGAGTGAGATGTGATGTTGCTATTCTTGTCCGAAAGAGGACCGGCGAGTTGGAATTTGCCCCGACCTCGAGGGACTGTGTCAAAAGTCGGTTTGTCCCGGAGGGACATCCGATAATAGCCCAGCGATTCATCGCTGGGTTACGATCGCAGCAAGTTTAGAGTCCCGAAGGGACGACTGAAAGTGATTAGATCTACTACGCTTCAGCCGTCCCTGACGGGACTATAAGAAATTGAACTCAGTTTCCCACCGATGAATCGGTGGGCTATTTTCAACCGTCCCTGCGGGACTGCTTCATGTTTTACAAAGCCTCTTCCAGTCGGGGATCCCGACATCAAGGTCGTGGCAAAAAAAACAGCCAGCCCGCCATTTGACGCCGGACTCTAAAGGCGAGGCAATTAGACAACCATCATCGTTACCCGATCAACTGCCCGAATACTATCCGGTGTCCATCAGGCGTAACGATCGTGAAGTCGCGGATTCCCCACGGCCTGCTTCCGATCATAGCGAGCACCTTTGCTCCCCGCTCGACCAACTCCTGATAAACTTCATCAACATTCTCAACGAGGCAGTGGGCGAACCACGAATGGTTTCCCGTTGCCTCGGCAGTCATCTCATCGGAGCACTCGCCGAGCATGACCTTGAACTCGCCGAAGGATAGAAATTCCCATCCCGGTGCGGTGAAGTCTCGGGTGAAACCAAGCTTCTCAAGATAGTAATTCGTTTCGATTTTCAGATCCTTCACGGCGAGTACGTGTCTCGTATGAACCACCCGTCTTCCTTCACTCATATCAGGTATTTAATTACATGCGGGAGCGACGCGATCGGATGGACACTGTAGTCAGCGTGCGTCTCCGTTAAATTTGCAAATTCACTCATCACACCGATGAACCGAACGCCTGCGGCCCGAGCCATTTCGAAATCGGCATGGGCGTCGCCCACGTAAACCGCTTCATCCGCTAACACGTTTAACTCGCGCATCGCGATCTCCAAACCGTCGGGCGAGGGTTTCGGCTGCGTAATATCGTCACCAGTGACTACGGTCGCGAAACGATCTGCGATGCGAAGGCGCGAGAGATCATTCACCACGCGCGGCTTGGAACCCGAGGTAACGATCCCGAGGCTATAAATCGATCCGAGCTCGTCAAGCATTTCCTCAACTCCGGCAAAAAGCACGGGTGCATGTGTGGCCGCCGCATCGAGCCAGAGTGTGTTCGCGATTTCCCAGTGCTGTTTTTCCAAACCGAACGCCTCATATGTTCGATACCAGTTCGGCGAGTAAGTGCTGAGAAATATTTCGCGCGACATCTCAATGCCGAAGTGCCCGAACATTAGCTCGTACGCCGTGTAGTGCAGGGAGAACGAATCCAGGAGCGTTCCGTCGAGATCGAATATTACTGCTTTTAGTTCGGTCATCCTAGAGATAGCTCAACAGCCAGTGCTTATTCTTACGCTTGTATTCGCCGTACCAGTAACAAAGCGGATACAGGATGATCAAACCTGCGATCCAAACTGCGTAGGTGACCGCCAACGAAAAGCCGTAATCCGGCGGAGCCGCCTCACCATTTTCGCCGAAATTCTTAAAGAGGTAAGCGGCATCCTTTCCGACGAGCAAGCTCAGGACGATCGCGAGGCCGTGCGCGGTGAACCACTGCAGGATGTAAAAGAGCATTGGCACGCGGCCGAACGTGATCGCGATCTTTTGCCAGATCGCGCGGCCGCTGATCCCGTCGGTCAGCCCAAGCACGATGAGCGCGGGGCCGAGTGTCATCAACAGGAACAGGAGAGATGGCGGATACTTGTTCGCATTCAAAAACGATACGACCGAGAATGCAGGCTCGGAAAGTTGTATGCCGGCTATTCGTTCCATGGCTCCCGTGGTATCCGGCATATTGGCGGTTGTTCCGCGCGAGGAAACCTCCTGGATAAACTCCCCTCGTGTCATCCATGGACCCGGATCACCGTATAAGTTCGTAAATCGGATCGCGATAAACAGGACCGTCGCCGCAATGCCGACCGCAAACAGAACTTTTCGCCTACGCTCCCTCTCCCAACTGTAGATCGTTCCAAACGCCCAGCCGGCAGCCATGACACCGACCCACGGTATCAGCGGATATCCGAAAAATACTACGGGGCCGTCCGAAAACAGCGGCACCATCCCCATCTGATGGAGGATGATCCAGAGTGATTGTGCCCATGTCGGATCGGCGCCGAACGCGATATTCGGGGGAAGCTGAAATCGATCGAGCAGATTGTGAAAGACGATCATTAGCAAGGCGGCGATGCCGACGATCCTGATTGGCAAGTAGATAAGTCCGGCCATCGCGATCATCGATACGCCGATCACCCATATGACCTGCGCCATACCGAAAAAGCCGTAATCGAAATTAAAGACCATACCGAACCGGACGACCGTGAATTCCAAAAGGATAAGCCAGAATCCGCGCGTCAAAAGAAATCGCGACAGCTCGGCGTTCGACTTCCCGTACATCTTCTGCAGATAGATGCTGATGCCCGAAAGAAAGACGAACGTCGGTGCGCAGTAATGCGTGATCCAGCGCGTAAAAAATAGTGGGGCCGTAGTCGTTCCCAGATCTGTCGGGTCCGATGTAAGTCCGCCGTGATGAACAAAATCTCGTGTGTGATCAAGCAGCATGATCATCATCACTACGCCGCGGAGAAAGTCGATCGAGTAGATCCGTTCCTTGAGTGCTTCAGTCATCTTTATTGGCTCGCTCCGATTAGTATGGCTTCGACGCGGTGCCGGGTTTCGACCGGAACTGTCTGCTCCTTCCACCAGTCGAGTGTTCCTGGTTCGACTACGGCGCCGCCCTCGATCAACGCCTCAATAATATCTGCGTGACTCGGTTTATGCTCGTTGACCGCCGACCAAAAAGCCTGCCCGAGCATTGTGCCGTTATGCAGATTCCTTACTTCAAGTGAAATCTTTTTCCCGAGCAGCATTTGGACAGTATCGAGATGGCCACTACTGACCGCGTAGTGCGGGCCGGCGAGCCAGGTTTTCATCCCCGCGTAAGGATCGACGCCATTATCGATTAGATATTCGGCCGTCGCCGTCCTACCGAGCATGCAAGCACATGTCAAAGCTTCGGCCAAGATGTCGGGCGCCTCATCGAACTGCCCCTCGTCATACCACTTGATGATCTGTCGATCAAATTCTCCCGATCCGCCGAGCTCCCTCTCCAGTTGCGAAAAGTCTCCTTTTTCCAGGGCGTCTACCGTCAACAACCAACGATCGCTCATAAAATTATTCGACCCGCCACTGAAAGCATAGGTTGTAATTGTCAGGGTCGCCCACGTAAAGCTGTTTCATCCCGTATGGAGCGACGGTCGGAGGCTCCGAGGCGATCCCGTTCGCTTGAAGATGTTCGTATGCGGCCTCGACATCCGGACATTGGAAATAAATGCACGTGTCATAATGGGCCGCGATGCGTGCCGTTTCAGGCGCGTCCGGCCGCCCGCCGTCGTCATACGCCGTATTCAGCATGATCGTGGCGTCACCGATCTTTAGCATCACCCACCCCGATCCGTCGCCCTGTCCCGAATCACCGGTCACGGAAAATCCGAGCTTATCGCGATAGAACGCAAGTGACGTCGGCATGTCGAAAACTTCGAGCATTGGTGAGAGTCCGCGTATTTCAATCGCCATCGCTCAAACTCTCCGGTAGAAAGTCTCCTAAAAAGTTTCTCTCCATTCCGTTACCCCAACCGCAGCCATGATCGCTCGTGATCATCGCACGTGAATTCTCGCCGACGAACTGCCCTTCGAATGAGAGCAAGTGAAGGATCGAGCCGGGTCTGAGATGTTCGCTTGCCCATGAGATCGGCGAATTACCGTGTGCGTCACGGGCCTGTTTGTCGGCTCCGTTATCGATCAGATACTGGATCATCGCTTCGTCGCCATACGCGGCCGCACGATGCAGCGGCGTCTCGCCCTTTGTCCGTACGTCGCGCATGAATCCGCCCGTTTCTTTTCCGGGAATCGTCTTGGCGTTAACGTCGGCACCGTTTTCGACAAGCAATTTAAGGACGTAGAGAAAGTACGGGCGGCCCGCTTTGCAAAGCGCGCTATGTAACGGCGTTTCTCCGGTCTCGGGAATCGCGAAGTTAACATCCGCGCCCTGCTTGATCAGAAAATCAACGACCTTCCAGTGGCCGAAAAACGCAGCGTTTCCTAATTCGTTATTTAGGTTGATGCTCCTCAGATCACCGCCGGCGTTAAGTACCGCTTTGAGCGCCGTGGTGTCGTTGTAATAGACGAACCATTGGAGCGGTTTGATCTCGCCTTCGCGCAGCACATCTTTCCAGTCAGGTAATTTGAGAAGCTCGAAGACGAGGTCCGTCCGTCCGCGACTGATTCGGTCAAGAAGAGTTGTCTTATCCATTAAGGGTTCGCCTTTGTGTGCTCTGCAGCTTTGCGTGAAATCTTTTTGAACCATGTAAAGGCCGCGAAGATCGCAAAGAGGTATATAACTAACGTCCCGTAAAAAACCGTCGCCGCCTCAACAAAACAGATGGGGTTGCCGAACGGATCGAACGCGGAGAAAGATTGCGGCAAACCAGGATTTGAAATTTGAAATTTGAAATTTGAAGTTTGAAATCCCAAATCCCAAATCCCAAATCCCAAATCCCAAATCACTTATAGGCCACACCCGCACTCGCAGGGCCCGCGAGGTGAATAACCTCGGTCCGCTTGAATCCGACTTCGCGGCACCAGCCATCGAAATCCGCTCCCGTGAAATCGAATGCATCGCCAAATTCGATCAGCATGTTGAGCGACATCATCAGACCGAAAGCATTCTCGCGCCGGGCATCGTCGATGATGTTCTCGACGACGACGAACGCTCCGCCTTCGGGAAGAGCGTCGTACGCCTTTTTGATGAGCATCATTTTCTTTTCGAGATTCCAGTCGTGCAGGATCATGCCCATCGTAACGACATCGGCTTTCGGAAACTCGTCGGTGAAGAAATCGATCGGCTCGGCCTTCACACGGTCGCTGAGTCCCGCGTCTGCGATCTTTCTGCGCGCGATCTCCGCCGCCGGCGGCAGATCGGTCGACGTGCACGTGATGTGAGGATTGTGTTTCGCGACAAGCATCGACAACAGACCGGTCGCTCCGCCGACATCGGTCATCGTCTTGTATTTTGAAAGATCGAGCTTCTCAGCGAACGCCTGAAAATTCCCGGCCGAGATGCCGGCCATGGCGTCCATGAATTGCTCGAGCCGTTCGGGTTGGCTGTACAGCTCCTCGAAAACTCCTTTGCCGCCATGCTTTGTTTCGTTCTGTGCTTTACCCGTTTTCAGTGCATCGACCAGATCGCCCCAGTACGGATACAGGCGATCATTCGCCATCTCAAGGAATCCGCCGACGAACGCCGGACTGTTTCGATCGAGAAAGGCGCCGGTCTCAACCGTATTGCGATATTTCGACTCGGATCCCTCGCCGTCTCGTTCGAGGAATTTCAACGCGACAAGTGTGTCAAAGAAATCCGACGTCGCACGTTCGTGCAGCCCGAGCGAATCACGGAGTTCCGCACCGGTCTTCGCACCGTTACCCAGTTCTGTGAACACGCCAAGTTTTACGGCGGAAAGCAAAACTTTCGCCGGCCAAAACGCCATGCCGACTTCCATGATCCGTGCCGGCGACAGAGCACTCATATTCGTTGCGGTCATAAATGATATACCTCAGAAATACACGCGTATTCTGTCAGCGAACTGTATCCGAGCCAAGCCGGGAGATGGGCCTTTCGTTTTGCTTCGTGTGCTTCGTCGTTCAACTGGGCTCATCGTTCTGAGAAGCGGCATACAAACGCCGGATCCTAACCACGAAGAAAACGAAGTCAACGGTAAGTCTTTGAAGTCTTCTGTTTCGTGTACCTGTCTTGTTCGTGTTGTTTCGTGTGAGTTAGTGGTTCCAGATATTCTGCAATGAACTGGAACCCCTAACCCACACGAAATCACGCGAAAGATGCGGACGCTTCGAACATACAAATACACGAAGCCACGAAACAGTACGAACTTGCCCAGGTACCCTAAGTACCAATGCTATTGCGCCGTCGCGGCTTTCAACCCTTCTTTAGAAAGCCTGCGGTTCGGATAACGTTTCAACGCGTTCCGGAACGCGTCCGCTGCTTCGGACTTTCGTCCGGCTGAGAGAAGCAATTCACCGGCGGCTTCCCATGCCGGTTTCACGATCGCGGGCGGCCCGTATTCGAAGACAAGCTTATCTTCGGCTCCGGCAGCGGCGAGCATATCGCGAATACCTTTTTCCTTTTCGCCCGAGGCGAACTGAATTGCGGCTGCGAGGATCTGCTCCATCACGGTACCGGTGTCTATGTCACCCTGCGAGACAATTGAGTAACGGCTTTCACCGGTATTGCCATTCGACTTTGTCGCCCGTGCCGTCGCATTTCGACTACGCAAACTTTCGAGCATTCGGCGCGCTTCGGCGAGGTCATTCTTACGAACGAATTCGAGACCGATCGCAAGATCGTGGTTTGAGAACGCACCGGACGACAGGATGGCCGAGCTATCAACGGGTATCATCATCGATGCCGGGCCCTTTCCGCGGGTCTCAACCAAGAGTGTTGCGCGACAACTCGCGAGGTGAGTCCGGTTGTAAGGCCCCGTTTTGGTTTTCGCATCTTCCTCGATTACGGCGAGAAGCTTTGCTGCTTCGTCATCGCGACCTTTCTGGAGAAACGAATATTGCAGCCAGTGGAGAGCATGATAGCCGCCCGTGCCTTCGTCTCGCGCAGTTTTCATCGACGCAGTATTGGCGGCGATCGAGTCGTCCCATAAGCCGAGCGCAAAAAAGATATGAGACGGCATGTGCTGGGCGTGCGAAGCGCTCCGTGCAACAGTACCGTAAGCCCGGGCCGCACGTAGTCCAAGATGCGCATGCGTCGGATCGTCGTAGGCATGGATCAGATAATGGAGGGCGCCGGGATGCAGCGGATTCTTTTTATAGACCGCCTCTGCAACGGCGGCGGCTTTCATATAGTTCTCAGTATTGCGAACCGTGCTTGTCAGCCCAAGAACGGACAACGCATAGAATGCCTGAGCTTCCAGATCGTCCGGAAAGCGCTTGGTTAGTTCGCCCATCGCAGTCGAATAAGCGGCTGCGACTTGAAGCTCGTCACCATCGGCGTAAAGTTTCTCGACCGCATCGACGTACATCTTTTCGCGCTCGGTACGTGCCTTGGCGCGTCGTTCGGCCGGCGTTGGTGCGAGACGGGCGAGTGCGGCCAGTGCCGATGTACGGTCCTGCTCGCCCCAGATCCGGTGATCGTACGTCATCGCCTCGCCCCAATACGCGAGTGCGAAATCAGGTGCAATTCGTGACGCCTCAGCAAATGCTCGCCGTGCACGGACGTACTCGAAACTGTGAAGCAGCAGGACGCCTTCGATGAAATGTTTCTGCGCTTCGGGCGGCGCGGATGTCGGAAATTCGATCTTGCCGAGATCGAACGGACCTGACGGACTGGCGGAAGTAGGGTCGTGGTGCTGAGCTCCGACAAGCGGACAGAAGATCAGAAGACATGAAATTAAAACGACAATACGCAACATGGAACACCTCGCGGTCGACAAAGTACGACGGAAGAATGCAGCAATTTTATGTCAAATGGCAATTCTGTGGTGCAAAAAATCAAGGACTCCAAAAGCTGGATCTCACCCAGAGCTCGCTGAGTCCGCAGAGAAGATATTGACGATGATAGAACTCTGCGTCCTCCGCTAGCTCTGCGTGAAACAGTCTTCCGCCTACAATGCTCTTGCCCACTCGCCGACTACGCGGGCCATCTCGGCAAACACATCCTCATCCGACTGACGCGTCTTCTTAAGGATCTTGTAACTGTGATCAGCTGTATCGAGCAAATGGAGCGTGGCAAGCTTTCCGAGTTTCTTGACCACCGGTTGAAGCAGATCAAGCTCGGCGAGCGGATCGCGCGTCCCGGAGAGAAAAAGCATCGGGACTGTGACGCTGCTGAGATGCTCGGCGCGTTTCGTGTCAGGAGCTCCGGGCGGATGAAGTGGAAATGATGACAGCACAAGGCCGACGACATTCTCGATCGGAGCTTCCGAAGCGGCGGTCGTCGTCATCCGTCCGCCGAATGAATGCCCGCCCGCGAGAATCTTCAGATCGGGTGCTGCCTCATGCGCCGCCGCGACCGCCGAACGGACCGTCGCGACACACGTCTTCGGCGAATCGCGCCCGCTACCCTTTTCCGAATACGGAAAGTTGTACCGGAACGTCGCGATCTTTTGCGTAGCAAGATTCTCCGCGATCGTCTGCAGCGTCCGATGCCGCATGTTCGTACTCGCGCCATGCCCGAAGACAAGAATATGTGTAGCGCCTTCGGGACGCATCATCAGCGCGGAAACTTCACCTTTTTCAGGTGTGGCGAGGAATTTCAGTTCGTTTTGATCAACCATGTCGATTCTTGCTCAAATCTCCGCGATTTCAATGTTTGGATTTCCGAGGGCCAGAACCTCGACATTGTAATCACCACCAAGCAGAACATAGTGTCGCAAGAAATTTCCCTCTACAACTTCGGTATGTTCGGAATTAAACTGACCCGACCAAGGCGAATCAAGCCAGAGATAGGAGCACAGGTCAGCTTCATCACGTTCTATCTGAAAACGAGTATTGTCGTCATAAGATTCGTCCGAAACTTTGAGAGCTGCAACGTAATCGAAGCTTATCTTCCACCGTCGGCCAGACTCTACGAAAATTGTCGTCTCTCGAAGTATTCGATTCAAGGAAACACACACGCTCGGCCACTCTGCTGAAGCGAATGGAGTTTTCCATGCAACTAATCTACTCATTTTCGGAAGCACAATATTTTCCAACCCTGCCACATTTCAGAGTATTCATGCTGGAGTTCCGCGCAGGCCATTGCGAATCGAGATACAAAAGAGAGACAGCGAGCGAGAGCGCTCGTAAGCAACGGCGATAGATCTAGGTTGAGCATTTTCGCCCTTATTTATACCGAATCCTTCTGAACCCTGGTGCCCGAAATTCTTCCTCAATCATGACACGCCTTCGAATATTTCCATGCTGAAGTTCAGCTTGCGAGCCCTACGACTTGATCCCCATCGGAGGAATCGCGGTCGGCGTTCCCCGGAGAAGGCCTTCGGTGCTAAGGTCTTCGTCGATGTCGTCCCAGTGAATGCCATATCCACCGCCCGAGATTTTCCAGTTTCTTCGTTGAGCATCGGTTGCGTGTAAAAGGCGCGGGTACCATGCGAGCGGCGCCGAGATAGTCCGCCCGTCCATAAGGCGCACCCGCAATTCGTCATCGGTAGTCTCTACGTCTGCGACCCGTTCGTCAGCCATCGTTGCCAAAATACTCATGCCATGCCTCCAGTAACCTTTCCCGATTTGCGGTTACAATCTCCTCCAGCAGTCTAAGCTCTCTCGCCGAGAAGCCCCGGTTTCGCGCCAGACCGACAGCTTCGAGCCAGAATTTCGCCGACAGGCTATCGCGATCGACATGGATATGCGGCGGCTCGTTCGGCTCGTTGCTGTAAAAGTAAAACCGATACGCCTGATGTCGAAAGATCGTGGGCATCAAGTGGCATTATACGGCAGTGATCCGCAGCGGGCAGCTATTTCTGGAAATTCTTCTTCAGCCCCTGCCAAACCTCGCTGTACTCATGCTGCAGCTCAGACGTTTCCATCGCGAACTTCGTCGGTCTTATCACATACCGCGATTCGAACATGAACGCGAGCGTACCCGAAAGTTTTTGCGGCGCTAACGAAGCATTCGAAGCTTTCTCGAACGCGTCGAGATCCGGTCCGTGAGCGGACATCTGGTTATGCAGGGATCCGCCGCCGGGCACGAAGCCTTCTTCCTTCGCATCGTACTGCCCGTAGATCAAGCCCATGTATTCGCTCATCGTGTTGCGGTGATACCACGGCGGGCGGAACGTGTCTTCGGCGACGAGCCATCGATCCGGGAAGATGACGAAGTCGCAGTTCGCGACACCGGCTTCGCTCGAAGGCGATGTGAGAACTGTGAAGATCGACGGGTCGGGATGGTCGAACGAGATCGAGCCGATCGTGTTAAATCGGCGAAGATCGTATTTGTACGGTGCGTAGTTGCCGTGCCATGCGACGACATCGAGCGGCGAATGATCGATCGCGCACGCCCAGAGATTTCCGCCGAACTTCGCGACCTGTTCCATCTCGCCTTCGCGATCTTCGTACCACGCGACCGGTGTTTCAAAATCACGCGAGTTCGCGAGACCATTTGCTCCGATAGGTCCGAGATCCGGAAGACGAAAGTGAGATCCGTAGTTTTCGCAGATATACCCTCTCGATTGCGAATTGCGGATCGCGGATTGCGGATTTTGTTTTGAATCCGCATTCCGCATTCCGCGTTCCGCATTTAGAGAGACTCGAAACTTCAAACCTCGCGGTAGGCAGCAAACTTCACCGGGAGAAACTTCGATCACACCGAGCTCGGTGAAAATCGTAAGACTTCCCATCTCAGGCACGATCAACATCTCGCCATCCGCATTGTAGAAATAGCGGTCCTCCATCGACGTGTTGCACGCATAGATGTGAATGGCGATACCGCTCTGCGCAAATGAATCTCCATTGCCGGCGATCGTCGTGATGCCGTCAATAAAATCCGTCGGCTCCGATGGTATTGGGATCGGATCCCAACGGAGCTGATTCGGCGTCGTAACGATCTCATCGAATGGTGAAGATCTGAAAAGCTTGCTGTCGATCTGCTTGAAAGGTTTGTGAAGGACGCTGGGGCGGATGCGATATGTCCACGTCCGTTTGTTATGAACGCGCGGAACCGTGAACGCCGTTCCTGAGAACTGCTCGGCGTACAAACCCAGCGGCACCTTCTGCGGCGAGTTTCGACCGATCGGCAGTGCACCCTCGACCGCCTCAGTCGCAAATTCATTTCCAAATCCGGTTTGATATACGAGAGCCATAAAAACTTTTTTGCCGCGGATCCACGCGGATGACGCGGATCCGATCAGATCCGCGCGATCCGCGTAAATCCGCGGCAAGTATACCGCAGCTTTTTGCTAATCAGCCAGAACCGGGATCGCCGGGCGCATTCGCTCGAGCGGTATCTCGACACGTTCGGGCACGAAGTACTTAGGGTCTTTGCGAAGGTCGAGATACAACTTCCGGCTCAAAAACTTTTCCGAGAAATGCGCGAGGCGGAGTGCGGGATACTTCATCGCGGTGCCGAACATTCGCCTTCCCATCAAGTAGTAATAGAGCGGCACCCCGATGTTGAACCGGCGTTGGAAAGTTGGATCTTTCCGATAAAAATCTAGATTGTAACGCCAGCAGGTATAGAAAAATTCCCATTGCAGTTCGGTCAGTTTGTAGAGTTGTGCACTCTCCTGATGTTCCATTCGCGTTTCATCGAGCGAGACAAACAGCGTCGGTATGACGACCCACTTGGAATCTTTCATCGCATGCAGTAAGTCGAGCGACTTCTTTGTGTCGTCTTCGGTCTCGCCCGGCAGCCCGATGATCCACGTGCAGAAAGGGAACCAGTTATGCCGGTTCATGATCTCCATTCCCTTGAGTACGACGTCGTGCCACTGCTCTGCTTTGTACGGGTACGCCTTGCCTTTCATGTACTGATTGAACAGCCGCGGGCTGCCCGTCTCGAGTCCGACAAAGAGACTGGCGTAACGGTTTTCGGGATGCGTCGACGCAGGGTGTCGATGGATCGACTTATCGACCGCGATGTGTGAAAGCTCTTCGACCACTTCCGGATTGCGCACGATCGGCGAAATAGTCCCGTGCGATTGGATGACGTACTTCACGCCCGGAACGGCTGCGACCGACTCAAACAGTTTTCTCAACGCCGGAATATTCGTGTCGAACTTTGGACCTTGTTCGTAGAGGAAGATATC
>JANMUW010000458.1:0-4080 GCA_031392105.1 Acidobacteriota bacterium
CCGCGGCCTCCAGGTCCTCGAAGGTCACCCGGTACAGGCCGTCCGCGTCGATGCTTTGACGATGCAGGCTCTTTACGGGGCGGCGCATAAGCACTAGGGCGATCAATTCGCGATCGGAAGAGGCGGCCCGTTATTCCGCCCTCCCGTCATCGAGGCGCATTCGTTTCGCCGCCAAGGATAATGGATACAACTAGATCTTATAAGCGGACCCTGAAACCAACTGCACTTGCACTGTTGGTAGGCGGTCTATTGCTCGGCCGCGCTTTTGGCTTCGCGAGTGCCGAACCCGATGCGCCGGCGACTTCGGGCAGCGGGGCAGCAGCCGCGATACCAATTGCGCGAGCCGAACGAAACGTCGATACGGACGCGGGTAGCTTTAGCTTTAATGTGGAGCGTGTACCGGCAGATCCGCGCACCGGCGAACTTGTTCAGATGGCACTGCGGGTCGCGGAGAAAATCGAGGGCGGATTCGGCGGTGGTGATCCTGCCCCTGTGAGTGATGCCGCCGTGTCTCTGAACGTCAGAACTGCCGATGGCGAAAGGGTCGCGGACAATCTTCCCGCTGTCCTCGCCGACGGTTTTTACCGGGTCGACTACACATTTTCGGGCACCGGAAATTACAAGCTTGTTTTCAACGTCACTACCAAGGACGGCCGGAGCGTTTCGGCGGACTTTCCGGTGAGTGTCGCAAGAGCGAACATCAACTGGACGTTTTGGATCGGGCTTTTGTTATTGGGTCTCGTTAGCGTCGGCACCGTGGCGGGAGTTTATTACGCAGCCGGCGGCGATGAGAATGGGAATCTCAATGTACGGAGAATAGCGCCGGTAGCCCTTTTCGCTCTTCTCTTTTTTGTTTTCGGCACTTTCGCACTGGCTTATCTCTCGCCTCCCCGGGAAACGAGGGTGATAACAACGCTTCAGCCCACCGGTAAGAACCCGGCGAGCGAGACCGATCTCGCTACTCTCGCGACCCTCATCATTCCGAAAGAATCGCAGATACTTTTTGGAATAAAAACCGTACCGGTCGAAACCCGACAGATCACCAGTGGTCTGAGCACCAATGGCGTCGTCCGCGCACGTCCTGATGCTCGCGGAATTGTGGTTCCGCCGGTTGCGGGGAGAATCGTTTTGCGAACGGGGCTAACAATCGGATCGGCTGTGGGCCGCGGCGAACAGATCGGTTCGGTGGAGCAGATCCTCGACGTCAGTGGACAGGCTGGCCTCGAGCAGCAGCGTCTTGAGGTAGAAGCCCAGCAACGCGACGTCGAAGCCAAGCGGCTGGAATTGAGAAACACGGTCCTTTCTCTTCAGGGTCAACAGGCACAACAGCGGGCCTCGGCAAACCAGGCGCGAACGCGCTTGGAACAGGCACGGCGGGAACTTCGCCGGTCAGCAAATCTTCTTGAAGTCGGCGCGGCGCCCAGAAAGCGTGTGGAAGAAGCTACTACGGCAGTTAAGGTTGCCGAACAGGAAGTCACAGCCGCCGACCGGCAGGTGGTTCTGCTCGACAATCAGATCAAACAGGCGCAATCCGGGATGAATATTTTTCAAGCCCCGAGTGTGAATCAGCCGACGCGGTCATTTCCGATCACCTCTCCCGTAACGGGAACCATCAACGAGGTAAAGGTGACCAGCGGACAGCTTGTAGAAACGGGAACGGAAATCATGACGGTCGTTAACCTATCGACGGTTTTGATCGAAGCACAGGTCTTCGAACGCGACCTGCCGGCTGTTCGCGAATCTACCAGAGCCAGTTTCACGAGTGCCGCTTTGTCAGGCGAGGTCTATACGATCGGCACGGCCGACGGCGACGGAAGATTGGTGTCGATCAGTCAAACGGTCAATGAACAAACCCGAACTGTATCGGTCATCTATGAAATGAGGAACCCGCTTGGACGGCTGAGAGACGGAATGTTTATAGAAGTGACGATCGACACCAGCGGAGGCCGACAGGTGCTGTCAGTTCCAAAGCAGGCGGTTGTCACCGAGCAAGGACAAACTTTCGTGTTTGTTTTCGACGGAGGCGAATCCTTCGAGAAACGCGCAGTAGCTCTCGGTGCGGAAGGAGCTGATTTTTACGAGGTAAAATCTGGAATAAAGGAAGGCGAGAGAGTGGTGACGGATGGTATCTATCAACTTCGATCAACCCAGCCGTCGACTTGATAAAGCGTAAATGAGAAAAGGAAAAATAATAGTTTCGTTAACGGTGATTCCGGCGCTTATCGGCGCCGTCCTTTTGGGGGCGTGTACTGAAGGTCGAAACATGGCGCCGGATACCGCTCGTAATGAGAATCATTCGGCCATGAATAATCCGGCTGTAACGACTAATGGCGAAGCAGAATACCGGATCGAATTTAAAAGTGAGCCCGATCCTTTAGAAGCCAATAAGCCATCGACGCTAAGTTTTTCCGTGAGGGACAAGCAGGGAGCCATAGTAAAGGACTTGCAGATCGTCCACGAGAAACCAATGCACCTGCTCATTGTGTCGAAAGATCTGGCGGAGTTCTACCACGTCCATCCCGAGCCATCTCCCGACGGTGCCTATCGCGTGCAGCACACATTTCCGAACGGCGGCGATTACAAAATGTACGCCGACTTCACTCCAGCGAACGCTACGCAGGTTGTCGAGCAGATCGATGTAAAAGTTTCAGGGCAGGCACGTGCAAAAGCTGCTCTTGTGCCGGACACGAAGTTTGAGAAAACAGTGGACAGCCTAAAGGTCGTAATGAAACCGAGCGCCGAGGTAACCGCAGGAAAGGAATTGGCACTGGACTTTCAGGCGTTCGATTCAGGAAGCGGAAGACCGGCAACTGATCTTGAGAATTATCTCGGAGAACTCGCGCACTTCGTCATCATCAGCGAGGATCTGGAAGACTTCGTACACGCACATCCGATGGCAAAGGGCGAATCCATAAACATGGGTGATCCGGAGCAAGGTGATCACGGAGCGGAGGGTCACAAACACTCCGCCGGCGAAGGGGAAAGGAAAGAGACCGGTGAGTCGGAAGTTTCGGCCCACACCACGTTTCCACGCGCCGGAATCTATAAACTTTGGGCTCAGTTCCAACGCCGCGGGAAGGTTATTAGTATTCCGTTCATAGTCGATGTACCTGCGAGCAAAAGCGAGCCAGTCAAAGCTGCGAGTGTCCCTACAGGTTATACGCAGATCACCGTCTCTGAAAAGGGATTCGAGCCCGCATCGGTGAACGCGAAAGTCGGTACAACGGTATTGCTCGCCTTCTATCGCAAGGATGCCGAGAACTGCGGGAGCGAGGTCATTTTTGCGAAACAGAACATAGAGAAAAATTTGCCTGTAGGCGAGACGGTTTTGGTTGAGTTCACACCGACCAGCTCCGGTGAAATCGCGTTTGCGTGCGGTATGAACATGCTCAAGGGCAAACTTGTCGTCAGTGAGAATTAGATCTTGTCCCGAAAGAATGGAGGAGTATTACGTGAAACAATTGAAATTGTTATTAACTTTGGTAGCCGTGTTTGCAATCACCACGGGCGCGGTCATCGTGTCAACGGACGTTGTCGAAGCCCACACGCGAACGGTAAGGATCAAGGTCGATAAGAACGGGTTTTCGCCATCCTCTATCGATGTCGAGACCGGTCACAAACTAAATCTTATTTTTAACCGGGCGGACAAAAACAACTGCGGGAACACGGTTGTCTTTCGGAAGCTCAACATTCGAAAGTCGCTTCCCGTGGGAAGGGACGTTATCGTTTCTTTCACCCCGCGAAAGCCAGGTCAGATAACTTTTTCCTGCGGGATGGGGATGTACAAGGGATCCGTCGTAGTAAGTGAAGAATAAAAACAAGGGAAGGAAAAAAGGAAATGAAAACAACGATCGCAATAGTAGTTCTAGGTATCGCGACGCTCGGCTTCGCCGCCTGCAATCAATCAAGCGGAGACACGGCGATGAATCATAACGGCATGGCGATGAATCACAACGGAGCAATGAATCATAACGCGATGCCGATGAACGCGAACCACAATACGATGGGCATGTCGCATGGCGATATGAAGAGCTCACCGGATGCCGCGTCTCAGCCGTACGATTTGCAATTTTTGGACAC
>JANMUW010000459.1:0-7530 GCA_031392105.1 Acidobacteriota bacterium
ATCAAGCTGAAGAAAAAGTCGCGAAAGGTTCAAACACCGAGTCCTTCGCCGCACTCAAGCTCTCGATCGACAACTGGCGTTGGGCAGATGTGCCTTTTTACCTTCGCACCGGGAAGCGGATGGCGGAGAAGCATTCGAGCATAATCATTCAATTCAAGAAAGCCCCGTTCATGCTTTTTCGCGACACGTCGGTCGAGCGATTGAGGACGAATCGCATCGAGATCCATATCCAACCTGATGAAGGCATCACTCTCCATTTTGGAGCCAAGATCCCGGGCCCGGTCGTTAAGGTCGGTGCTGTCGATATGGATTTCAATTACGTCGAGCACTTCGGCGAACAGCTTTCCACGGGTTACGAGCGTCTTTTGTATGACTGTATGATCGGTGACGCGACACTATTCCAACGAGCGGACATGGTCGAGGCAAGTTGGGAGATCGTGACACCGATCCTCGACATCTGGGCCGCGATCCCCGCTCGCGACTTTCCAAATTACGAATCGGGTTCGTGGGGACCGGTGGACGCGGTCGAGCTGCTTTCACGGGACGGCCGGGCGTGGAAGAATCCGGATAACTGATGTTCTCGCGCGATATAAAAGTAGCAAAGGATGCCGATGCTCTGAGCGCCCTCGCCGCGAATCTGTTCGTTGATATCGCCCGAGAGTCCATCGCATTGAATGGATCATTCACGGTCGTCCTGGCCGGCGGTTCAACTCCGCGAAAGCTCTATTCCCTTCTCGCGTCTGAGAACTACCGGCATCAACTCGACTGGAAAAACTTTTCATTCTTTTTTGGCGATGAGCGGCACGTGCCTCCCGACTCCGACGAGAGCAACTATCGAATGGCAGCTGAAACGTTGCTGACGCCGCTGAATATCGCTCCGGCTAATATTCACCGGTGGCAAGCGGAACTTCCTGACAGCTCCGACGCAGCAGATGAGTACGAAGCAAAGCTTCGGCATCATCTTGGATCGAAGAACGGTTCGCTCGATCTCGTCCTCTTAGGGCTTGGAACGGACGGCCATACGGCGTCCCTCTTTCCGCTTACCGCCGCGCTCAGTGAACGAAAACGCATGGCTGTGACGAACTGGGTCGGGAAACTATATTCCCACCGCCTAACGCTGACGCTGCCGGCGATAAACAAAGCAAGGAACATCGTCTTTCTTGTCTCGGGAAAGGAAAAGGCGAAAGCCGTCGCTAACGTGATCGAGGGCGAATTCCGACCGGACGATCTTCCGGCCCAGCTAATACTTCCGGAAGACGGCACTTTATATTGGCTTCTAGATGAAGCCGCGGCGTCTCGGCTGGACCACGAGTAAGGTTTAATGCAGGGATCGCGGAGGACGCGGAGAAAAGCCACGCAAAGCTCTAAAGAAACTTCTCAGACCGAGTAAAAGCCACATTTAATATTCTCCGCGTTCTCCGCGATCTCTGCGTAAAACACCCCCTTGAGTCGAATAGTTGCGTTCGCAACGCCTGAAACGTAACATTAACAATCGTTAACCTATGGAGATCGAGATCCTTCTCGCGGTTGTCATTCTCTTCGTCATGATTTTTTTGGCGACCGTGGACCTGGCTTTTTCGCACCTCTCGGATGTCGGCCTTCGCCGCCTCGCATCCGAATCCGAAGATTCACAAAATGCGAAGACCGCGACGTTCCTTCGAGAAATTCAGGAATATCGTCCGCGCTTTCGGCTGGCTCTTTCTTCTGCCATCCAGATTCTCCTTATCTCGTTCGCCGTCATCACGACTCTGATCGGCATCAGTCTCGATCTGACTCCAACCGGACTGGTTTTCTTTGCTCTCATAATTAGTCTCGTCGCGACAGTCTTTTTTCGACAGGTTATTCCCCGGCTAATAATTCGCACGGACCCCGAGAAAAAGTTTCTTTTCCTGCTGCCGATAGTTCGGCCCCTGTACAGATTCGTGTACGCGATCTCGCGTCCGTTCTCGGCAAAGACTAAATCGAAAGAGCAGCAAAAGCTTGAAGCGACAATTGCTCCGGACGTACCCGAAGATAAGTCCGATGATAACGACGACGACTTCCAGGCTTTGATGGAAGTCGGCGAGGCGGAAGGAATCATCGAGGAAAAAGAGCGCGAGCTCATTGAATCGATGGTCGAGTTTAGCGAGACGCGGGCCGGTGAGATCATGACACCGCGAACAGAGATCTGTGCGGTCGCGATAGGGACGACGGTGCGTCAGGCGCGCGACCTGATGACAGAAGAAAAATATTCGCGGCTGCCGGTTTATCGCGAAAGTGTTGATAACGTAGAGGGCGTGCTCTACGTTCGAGATCTGCTACAGGCGTGGAAAGACGGAAAGGAGGATGAGCCGATCGACGGAATCCTGCGCGACGCGTACTTTATTCCCGAAACGAAAACGGCCTCCGAGCTGCTCAAGAGCATGCAGGTCAATCACGTTCAGATCGCGATCGTGATCGACGAATACGGAGGAGTCGCCGGCATCGTCACGGTCGAAGATATTATCGAAGAGATCGTCGGCGAGATCGAGGACGAAGACACCGAAGATGAAGAGATAATCGAGATCATCGAGGGCGAGGACGGCTACTGGGATGTTCTGGGTTCGACCGAGATCGATAAGATCGAAAGGCTGTTCGACATTGAGCTGGAGGACGACGATTACACGACTCTTGCCGGCCTGATAACCAGTGAAGCCGGATATGTACCGAAAACCGGCGAGGTCCTAAAGCTTCGCGGACTCGAGGCCCAGATCCTGAACGCTGACGAAAAGAAAGTTGGTCTCGTGCGGCTGCGTAGGGCCGGCGGCGCCCAAGAAACTCAGGCGGAATCCGCTTAAGCCGAACTCCTTGTAATCCCGCCCCATCTCATCCTATAATTCAAGCGAATTCACTCTGGAGGTAACACAAAATGGCTATCCGCTTAGGCGACGACGCGCCGGATTTTTCTGCCGAAACGACCGATGGGACCGTTAAATTCCATGATTGGCTTGGCGACAGTTGGGGAGTCTTGTTCTCGCATCCGAAAGATTACACTCCCGTGTGCACGACCGAGCTGGGGATGGCCGCAAGGTTAAAGCCTGAGTTCGACAAGCGAAATGTAAAAATGATCGGCCTGAGTGTCGATCCGCTTGATTCGCATGCGGGCTGGGCGAAGGATATCGAGGAGACTCAAGGTACTGCCTTGAACTTTCCGGTCATTGCCGATGCCGACCGGAAAGTTTCGGACCTCTACGACATGATCCATCCGAATGCGAGCGACACATTTACTGTGCGGTCCGTTTTTGTGATCGGACCGGATAAGAAGGTCAAGTTAATGCTGACGTATCCGGCGAGCACTGGCCGTAACTTCGATGAACTTTTGCGTGTGATCGATTCGCTCCAGCTAACCGCGAAGTACAGCGTTGCGACTCCGGTGAACTGGAAGGACGGCGACGACTGCATCATCGTTCCGGCTGTTACCGATGAGCAGGCGAAGGAAAAATTCCCGGCCGGATGGAAGACTATCAAACCCTATCTGCGCGTGACGCCACAGCCGAACAAGGTAAAGGGCGAAGGTCAGTCGGCCTAGCTCTGCTTTTTAAAAGAGCGGGGGCAAGCCCGCCTTCCGAACCTGCGAATGATGCCCGTTTCAAACTTCAACTGATTCTCGCTATTAACATCGAATCGCAGAACAATCACAGGTTAGGAAGGCGGGCTTGCCCCCGCTCTTTTCACGGATGCGGTTTCTACAGATATGAAACTCCATGCAGAGATCGGTGACAGCAATCTCGAGATAGAGATCAGGCGCCATGACGGAAAGGTCATCGCCAACATCGACGGTCGAGAGTACGAGCTGGAAGCCTCTGAACCCGAGCCGGGCGTTTTCCTTTTAAAACATGAAGGGCGCGTTTACGAAGCCTCCGTGTCAAATCCAAAAGTACCGGGCGAAACAACTCACGTCCGAATCGGTACGGACGAATTCGATATTCGATTGATCGATCCGAAACGCCTGCGAAGTTCGGGTGGTGGTTCCGATCATGCCGACGGTGTTGCAGAGATAAAAACCGCGATGCCCGGGAAGATCGTTCGGGTTCTACTTCGTGCCGGTGACGAAGTCGAGGCGGGCTCCAGCGTGCTAGTCGTCGAGGCGATGAAGATGCAGAACGAATTAAAGTCGCCGAAACTCGGGACAGTCAAAGAAATTCGTGTAAAAGAGGGCGACGCCGTTTCGGCCGGCGATATACTCGCAACGATCGAATAGTTAGAACGCAAGCGCCTGCTCGCAGGCTAAACTTCGCATCGGCGAACGCAACCCGTCCATAAGCTCTCCGAAATTCTCAAACGTTAATTGCTGCGCAGAATCCGACAAAGCCTTTTCGGGATCCGGATGAACTTCGACTATCACGCCGTCGGCGCCGATAGCGATCGCTGCTCTCGAGCAGCTCGCGATGATACTTCGCTTGCCGGTCGCGTGCGACGGATCAACAACTACAGGAAGGTGCGTCATTTCCTTGACCAACGCCACCGCGGCGAGATCGAGTGTGTTTCTTAAACTGCTATCGAACGTCTTTATGCCCCGCTCGCATAACACAACATTCTCGTTTCCGCCATGCAAGAGATATTCGGCTGCCGACAACCATTCTTTGACCGTCGCCGATGGGCCTCGTTTCAGCAGTATCGGCTTTCGCGTCCGGGCGAGTTTCTTGAGCAGAGCAAAGTTCTGCATGTTGCGCGCACCGACTTGCAGCATGTCCGCGTATTCGCAAACTATTGCGACGTCGTCTTCGCTCATGACCTCGGTCACGATCGGCATTTCAGCCGCGTCGCCAGCCTCACGTAGCAGTCGCAAACCTTCAACTCCCAAACCCTGAAAGTCATATGGCGATGTGCGCGGCTTATATGCTCCGCCGCGAAGAATCACGGCACCGCGAGCTTTGACGGCGTGTGCGGTTTCCGTGACTTGATCGCGTGATTCGACTGAGCAAGGGCCGGCAATCACGATCGCCTCAGCACCGCCGATCGCAACATCCCCAACCCAAACGACGGTTGATTCGTCACCGCGCCTGGCGACAAGTGACTCGCCGCCATTTCCATTCGTGTGTGTTTTCTTTATCGTTCCAGCGTCCAACATAAAATTAATTCCCTATCAAATAAAAAATCGTCCAGTTATCAATATCGTCTGCGATGTTCTCTTTTAAGATCTCGGCTCCGTACAGGTCGGCCGCGCGGCGACTACCGATCGCGGATTTCATCGGATCTGCCTCGTCAACGATCCGTCGAATACTCGATGCCGTGTCCGCACCGATTATCTGTGTGAGTTTGGGGCTCGAGTGGAGAAATTTCCCACACTGCTTCAATGCCTCGACGTGCGAGCGAACCGATGTGAGCTCGTCGAACCTGGCTCCCGGTAATCCGGCCAGAACATGACGGACCTTAAGAGGCACCTTGTCGAGAATTCGATACTCTCCCGACTTAAGCAAATGCACCGTCTTGCCGATCTCACCTACGATCTTGTTCTCGACCGGAACGACAGCATTCTCCGCACGGCCAGTCTGCACGGCCTTAAATGTTGTTTCGAAATCCGCACATTCCACTACCGTCACATCGATGCCGAAAATCTCACGCACGGCTTCCTCGCTGTATGAACCGGCCACACCCTGTATCGCGACTCGAGTCATTTCACGATCTCTCCGGCAGCGATCTCCCCAATAGCGATGTTCTGGATCAAACGGCATTCACCAAGGATCTCCCGGTATATTCGAGTCACCGATCCGTCATCCATTTCGCCTGTGTTCTCGCGAACTACGCGGCGAAGCACGATCTCTTCCCGCTCACGATCAAGGATGGGCAAGCCTGCCTGCATCTTTATTCGGCCGATTCGACGCGCCAACGCCGCACGGTGATTCAATAGTTCAACGATCTTGGCGTCGAGTTCATCGATCTGTTTTCGGCTTTCTTCTAAGTTCATTTTTTTACCTCAAAAACAAAAAAGCCGTGAACTTTTCAGTTTCACGGCTTCGTTGGAATATTTTAAGACTTGTCTTAACTAAACCTCAGCCGTTTCACCGTAAAGTAAAAGTAGAAAAAGCTAAAGTTGTTAAAGTTGGTCGCTCGCATTTTGGTTGCGGGAATTAGAATACCGAGAACGCTTGGGATATGTCAATTTTAATTTCTCTGGTTGGGTCAAAGTTTAAACACAGGCTCGAACGGCTTCGTGTAGCCATGTGCTTCAGCACGTAGGAAGGTAGGCCATCATCGCGGGGGCGTTTCAACGCCATTCCAAGGTAAGCTCCATTGCCCCACGCCGCAAACGGCGTGGCTAAGCTCAAACAAAAAGCGCGTGCGGCTTTCGTATGACCCGCTACCGACCTGACGCACCCGGCGTTTTAGATTTTGGGAAACTCAGCATATTCGCAAGCAACCGATACGCTCCCGGAACGCCCGCTGGAAGCTGTCTGAATAGCGAGTAGCTGCAATAGATATATTTCCCTTTCCCGATATCGGCCATGACAAGCCCGCCCTTGTTCTCCGCCTCACCCGCGTCATGAGATTCGAGCAGCCCGACATACTTCGAATCCATCTGTACGAAGTTATATAGATTTCGCTCCTGTACCCAACCCTTGAAATCTTCGCCGGAGATCTTGTTTGGGAAATTAAATATCGGGTGCTCCGGCTGAACGATCGTGACCGGTGCGTTCTCATCGGATACTCGCGGGCCCATCTGGGTCGGGAACGGCGTCAGGTTTTGTTGGGCATAAGTCGGCGGCAGCTGGTACTGAACGATCAGCGTACCGCCCTTCTCGGCGAAATCCATAAGCCTCTTATTGTTCGAAACGAGGTCGGGTCGAACTTGATACGCCCGAATTCCAACGACGATCGTATCGAACTTCGAAAGATCGCCGGCAGCGAGTGTTCGATCATCGATCTCTTCGAGATCCAGCCCAAGCTGTCTGATCGCCTCCGGAACGCGATCACCACTTCCGCGGATGTATCCAACTTTCACGGGGACGGTTTGCAGATCTATAACATTAACGGCGGCTTTTGCTACTCCGTAAATGCGGTGCTTTTGTATATGCTCGTAGTCTAATGTCCGCTGCGACTCAGAGTTAGGCGCCTTATCAATCAACGCGATCGCCACGATCGTGTATTTCCCCGCTGGAGTGCCGGCAGCGACCTCCACGACGAAAGGAAGGGAATTGCTTTCTCCTCGTCGCGACAGTGAAAAATGCGCGTCCTGCTGAATTACTGAACCGCCCGTTGGTGGACTGAACACGATATCGCCTTCAACCTTTCCAGAAGAATTATTGGTAATCGTCACCGTCGCAGCACGCTCCGATCGAGTTGCACTCTGTCGAAGGACAAGCAGATCCTGATCAAGCGACAACGACACTCGCGGAACGATCTCGAACGGCCGACGGATCTCACCCCTCACATCATCGGCGTAGCGATACTCGATCGGCTGCGAGAACGTTAGCTCGACGCCTTGGATCTCAATTTTTACCTCAGCCCAAACGACCGATTTTTGAAACGGGAGCGTACGGTTCTCGTCGTTCTTCCAGCGAAACAGGTCAC
>JANMUW010000531.1:0-13840 GCA_031392105.1 Acidobacteriota bacterium
AATACATTTTGCCGCGACTGGTCGTCGGCCAGGGCTCAGCATTTTCGCGTTTGGCGGGTGGCATCGGCGGCCGCGGACCCGGTGAAACAAAACTCGAAACCGATCGACGCCGTGTTCGCGACCGCATCGCGCAGCTCGAACGCCAGGTTGATAATCTTGGCCGCCAGCGTCAGGAGCGGCGAAAGAACCGTTCGCAGAAAAATCTTCCGGTCATTTCGCTCGTCGGTTATACGAATGCGGGGAAGTCGACTTTGCTCAATACTCTTACGCAGTCGGAAGTTTATGCGGAGAAAAAAATGTTCGCGACGCTGGATCCAACTTCCAGGCGGCTGCGGCTCCCGTATGAGCAGGAAGTAATAATCAACGACACGGTCGGATTTATCCGCGATCTTCCCGAAGCTCTGGTCGCAGCGTTCCGTGCGACGCTCGAAGAGATCTCCGATAGCGATCTGTTGGTTCACGTGGTGGACGCTTCGAACCCTCGTGTAATTCATCAGATCGAATCGGTCGACAAGATCCTCACCGACCTGAATTACCAGTCGATCCCTCAGATAATAGTCATGAATAAGGCGGACCTCGTTTCGGCCGACGATATCGAAACACTCGAGCGCCAGATCGGTCTTGACAAGAATGCGCAATGCGTGGCAATTTCAGCTAACGTACGCGAGACACTCAAGCCCCTTGTCGAGCAGATCGCGGCTCGGTTGGGAACATTCAATATAATGGCTGCCGGTGAGGGATTGTAAGACTTGTTCCGTGTTTTCCGTGTTTTCCGTGGTTTCGTTTTCTCCCTATGCGAAACTCAGATGAGATTGGATCCAACAATCGACTCATTTATGAGGACGAATCCTATGCGGTTATCGGGGCCGCGATGGATGTTTATTACCGACTCGGATGCGGTTTTGCAGAACCGGTTTATCAGGAGGCCCTTGCTTACGAGTTCGGACTACGAAATATTCCATTTACTGAACAGACCAAACTAAGAATTGAATATAAAGACTATCTGCTGAAGAAGGGTTATCGAGCGGACTTCGTGTGTTTCGGAAAGATCATTGTCGAACTCAAAGCCCAAAGTGCCCTTATTCCAGTCGACCTGGCTCAGCTCCTAAACTATATGAAGGCTTCGAAGTTTCGGGTAGGTTTGCTTTTCAATTTCGGGAATTCCGTGGATCTAGAAAAGAAGCGAGTTGTGATCTAACCGATCCAACCACGGAAAACACGGAAAACACGGAAAACAAAAGCACGGAAAAGGCGATTAAGTGAGCAAACGCATACAGGATCTGACACCTCAGCCGACACGTTGGCGCAAAGCTATCTGGGGTTTCGTTTCGAAGCCCTTTGCCGGGCTATCGATCGGACAGAGATTCTGGCTCGGATTTTCCTTCCTCTGTATTGTCACCACGCTGCTTTTGCACAATCCGCTTTGGAGGACGTCGGACGGCACCGAACATAAGGTAGGTGAAATTGCGCACGAACGGATCGTGGCGCCCGCCGACATCCATTTTGTCGACGAAGAAGAGACGAACCGGCTTCGGGACTCGGCCCGCAAAAAAGTCAATGAGATCTTTGCGTCCGAGCCTAAGCGAGCCGACGAAGCGGTTCAGTCGTTCCGAACTGCATGGGAAAGTATCGAGAGGAAGAGTTCTGTCGCCGCGTCAAATAAATCGAATTCCTCGAACCGCAGCGAGCCTTCGACTAGCGCGGCGGGGAACTCCGATCTCACACGAGCATTCGCGCTCAGGAAATTCAGTGCGAACGAACTAGAAGCCGTAGCACGGATTCTCCGCGAAAATGCCGGCGGCGATATTTACGCTGATCAGGATGAACCTAACCTACAGGGTGAAATATCGATAATCGATCGCCAACGACCGACCGACCTCCGAGCTGCTCAGAATCCCCTGACGACGATGACCAGGCTTTCCGATGCCCGAACCGGCCTTCGCGAAGGACTTGGCCGGATACAGAGTTTTTCGGATAAGGAAGCCGACGCTTTTGCTGCCGCCCTCTCACCGCTCATTCAGCCAAGCATTATTTACGACGGGGTTGCGACGGACATCAAGAAGAAAGAAGTTGGGGAGAAGATCGAACCCGTGACGATCTCTTTAAAGCGGAGCGAAACCGTTGTCGAGCAGGGAACGAAACTCACGCCGAAGATGATCTCACAGATCGCGGCCATCCGAAGCTACAGCTCGTCGAACCGCCAGATCAATCGCTTTATCGGATTGCTGATCCTCATCTCTGCATTATTTTGGGGCGCATGGAAGTTCATCGAACACCGCGGCATAGTTCCACGCCTGGCGTTGTCGGAGCGAAAGACGTTTGCGCTCTTCGGGTTCATCGTCGTCGTGCAGACAACGCTGATGGTAATGTTCTTCCGCGTCGCCGATTTCACCGCCTCGCAGAACGTAAAGGCGCCGATGAGTGATCCGGGCCTCTGGGCATTCGCCGTCCCGTTCGCGATGGGTAGCCTGTTGATGACGCTGCTTGCGGATCGGCGAACGGCGCTTTTCACCGGAATCTTTACGGCGATACTTGCGGGCTTTCTCGCTCCCCGCGGATTGGAGTTTGCTGTCTACGCGATCATTTCGTCATCGGTTGCCGTTTATGGCATCGGACGTTATCGCAGCCGGCAGACCGTTACGTTGGCCGGAGTCTTCGTGGGTCTGGCCGGAGCATTTCTCGCGGTAGCGCTAATCGCTTATACACAACAGCCATTTATCCTGAATACCGTCCTGCTTGCGATGGCATGTGGACTCGCGAGCGGAATTATTACCTCGGCGCTTACAGCGATGTTCCTTCCGCTTTGCGAGTCGCTATTTGGAATTCTTACCGATGTGAAGTTGCTCGAACTGTCCAACGCAGACCTACCAGTCCTCGGCCAGCTCGCGATGCGTGCTCCGGGGACCAACCAGCATTCGCACGCGGTCGGCCAACTTGCTGAAGAGGCGTGCCGCGTCGTCGGCGGAAACGCCCTCCTGACACGGATCGGCGCGCTATATCACGATATTGGAAAGACTGCGGCGCCGGAGCACTTCGTCGAAAATCAGATGGGGAAGAATCCGCATGACCGGCTCAAGCCGGCGCAGAGTGCAAAGATCATAATCAGCCATGTCACGTACGGGACCAAGCTCGCGAAGGAGATGGGTCTGCCGCAGCGAATAATCGATTTTATTCCTCAGCATCACGGCACACGTACGCTGCATTATTTCCTTAAGAAAGCGCAGGCTGAAGCTCGGAGCGAGGACGAAATATCAGAGAACGACTTTCGGTATCCCGGGCCAAAGCCGCAATTCAGAGAGGCGGCGATAATGATGATCTCCGATTCGTGCGAGGCTGCGGCCCGAAGCCTCGCCGAACCGACGCCCGACAACATTCGATTTATAGTTACGAAGATCATCGACGCGATCGTCGCGGATGACCAACTCGACGAGTGCGATCTTACGCTTCGCGAGTTGACTCAGATTCGCGAGTCGATCATACGGTCGCTGATCGCAATCTATCACTCCCGCGTTGATTACCCCGGCTATGTGCCGCCAAATTCGCAGCCTCGAGTATTAATACCCGCCGAGTTGTTGACTGAGGACCGGGCGACGAAATACAAAGACCCGGCTGATATTCCCGTCTCACCTGGAGGCGAGATCGAGGACGAAGCGATCGACCGTTCACAAGAACCGGATAAAGCGGAGGCGAAGAAAGTCTGACAAAGTGAAATCACCAAAAGGAGATTCAGGAGAAATAAAAAGGCCGCCCGATCACTCGTGGCGGCCGATCTTTTTCTAAACGAAAGCGAATTTACCCTCCGTTTGTATTAATGAGTTCTTTCAGTTCCTTTCCAGGTTTGAAATAGGCTACCCGCTTCGCCGGGATATCCACGGCCGCTCCGGTTTTTGGATTTCTTCCTTTTCGCGAGTTTCGTTCGCGTACACGAAAGCTGCCGAATCCCCTTAACTCTATCTTCTCACCACTGTTCAACGTCTCGATAATACTGTCAAAAATTATTTCAACGAGCTGTTCGGCATCCTTCTTTGTCATGTCCGCCTCGCGCGCGACTTTCTCTACCAAATCCGCTTTTGTCATTTCACTTATCCTCGCACCGCAATTTTAAACCTACTTCAAAAATGAAGGCCGGTACTTCCACTCGTTAGGGCGAAGGGCCCGGCGCAAAGAACTAAGCAGATTGCTGTTCCGACTCTTCCTTTTCTTCCGTTGGGGCTTCTTCCACCGTCTCGACAGGTGGAGTGGGGCCTTCGGCCGTAGCGGGTGCTTCAGCTTCACTTTCAGCTTCAGTCTGCGCTTCAGCCGATACGGTTTCTGGATCGTTTGCTACCGCCTCAGATTCGGTTTCGCTTTTCACTTCTGTCGAAGCTGTGGATTCGACAGTCTCAGTAGATTCTCCGTCACCAGCTTCGGCGACTGGTTCACCTTTCGCCGCCTCGCTATCCGCGGTGACTGCGACTTCCTCAGCAGGAGCCTCGCTCTCAGCCGACGCTGGTTCGCTGATTTCTGCTTCTGCAGCAGCCGCCTCGCGGGCGGATGATTCTTCGTACTCGCGTCGGGCTTTCTCTTTCTTCTCGCGCTTAGCTGCGTCCTTCTCTTCCTTGGAAAGCTCGGCTTTCGGTTCTTCTTCCGAACCGCCCTTCATGAGGTTCGCAAGCTCGCCGAGGCTGGCCATGCCACCCTTCGCCTCAGTTGAGAACTGTCGTGTGTCCGTGACAGGTTCTTCACCTTTGCCTACGGCGCGAGCCGAGAGGCCGATCTTTTGATCGTCATTTTCGATTCGCAGGATTTTGAAATCCAGCTCCTGGCCGAGCTGCACGACGTCTTCAGGCTTTTCAACTCTTTCGTCAGCCAGCTCTGAAATGTGGCAGAGCCCTTCGAGACCTTCGCCGAGCTCAACAAAAACACCGAAGCTCGTGAAGCGAGTCACCTTCCCTCGAACGATATCGCCGGGTCGGTGGGTCGCGACGAATCCTTCCCACGCACTCGGCGTCAGGTCTTTCATCGAAAGCGACAGGCGCTGTCCGCGTGGATCAATGTTGGTGACGATGGCATCGACTTCCTGGTCCTTCTTGAGCAGCTCTTTCGGATGCTTCAACTTCTTGGCCCAGGTGATATCTGAAACGTGGACCAATCCGTCGATACCCTCCTCAAGTTCCACGAAAGCCCCGAAGTCGGTGAGGTTTCGAACCTTGCCATGGATCTTCGTGCCGACCGGATAGCGAATCGCTACGGTGTCCCACGGATTGTCCTGGAGCTGCTTCATGCCGAGGCTGATGCGTTTTTCCTGGGTGTCGACACCTAGCACCTGAACTTCAACTTCGTCACCTTTATGAAACTGGCGTTTCGGGTTTGCACCGCGCTTCGACCACGAGATCTCGGAGACGTGAACCAGGCCTTCAACACCGGGCTCGAGCTCAACAAAAATTCCGTATTCGGTAACGGACGAAACTTTCCCGGTTACCCGCGAATCAACCGGATAAACTTCAACGACCGTCGACCACGGATCGGGCTGAAGCTGTTTGAATCCAAGCGAGACTTTCTCTTTATCGCGATCGAGCTTCAGTACCTTGACCTGCAGATGTTCGCCCACCTTGAAATTATCCGCCGGATTTTGAAGGCGGCCCCATGACATATCCGTTACGTGAAGCAGTCCGTCAATACCGCCGATGTCTACAAAAGCTCCGTACTCGGTTAAATTTTTGATCGTGCCTTCGACGACGTAGCCGATATCGATCTTGTTGAGCGTCGCCGTCTTCTCCTCGTTCATCGCGACATCGGTGATCACCTTGCGCGAGAGGACAATGTTGTTACGGCGGCGGCTGAACTTGATTATCTTCGCCTCGATGTCCTGGCCGATGTAACTGTCGAGTCCGCGAATCGGCCGCGAATCTATCTGCGAGCCGGGAAGAAATGCCTCGACGCCGTTGAGATCGACCGTCAACCCGCCTTTGGTCTTGTCGACGATCTTGCCGACAACGGGGACATCGTTCTTATAAGCTTCTTCGATGTCGTTCCAGATCTTTCGAGATTTTGCATCGGTGCGAGAAAGCTGTGGCGGAGAATCGCCGGAATGGATGCTCTTGATGACAACCTCGACGGTGTCGCCCACAGCGAGTACACTCTCGCCTTCGACGTTCTCTTCAGCCGGGATGATACCCTCGGACTTGTATCCGAAATCGACGAGCACTCCTCGTTCGGAGACGCCGACTACCTTGCCCTCGACAAGATCGCCCGCGTGGTAAACGGTCTGCTCTTGCTCGAACTGTTCGAGAATTGCGCCGAAATCGATCTCGCCGCTCTTTTCTTCGACGACTTCGTCGGCGGGTGGAGCAGGCGGTTTCGCAACTCGTCTCGGTTCGGTCCTTTCCGGAGCTGGTGCTGCCTCGGCAGTAGGGGGCTCGGGCGACTGTTGGATCGGGACCTCAGTTGCCGTCGCGGGTGTTTCCGATGCTGTTGATTCTGCTGCTACCGGAGCCTGCGCCGCCGCTGGCTGCTCTTGTTTGTTTGTTTCCACAACTGGAGTTTCGCCGGTTGTCGAAGCTTCAGTCTCGTTGTTAACGTCGTTTTGCATTTACCGTGTGTGAACTTCCTTAAATAAATCTCGCCCGAAACAGTCTCGGATCTCTTTCCCTCCGGAGCAAGTCCTCCTGGTTTCCGCGATTCGGTAGATGCGGGAGCGTTTGGAAAACACAGTGCGTCGCACCTTATTCCCAGACCCAGTTTCCTTTACCGGATAAAACTAAAATTTACACGTCTCATCCATTCAGGTCAAGGTTTCTGACCCGAAAAATCCTTAAACAATCTACATTTAACGGCGCGCGGCGAAAAAAAAGACAGCCCGTTCGGACTGTCCAGGTGTTAGCTGTAAACAAAAAGTTAGATCCTGGAGATCAGGCTGTTGATATCGCCAACCCCGGCGAGTTTCTCCATTTCTTCCTTCGCCATCGTCGATGTATTTTGGATACCCGCGAGACGCAGGCGGAATTCGTCCGGATTTGTCGCTCCGCGAAGTGCTTCTTCAAGGGCGATCATGCCGGATTGATATAGGTAAAACAGCGATTGATCGAATGTCTGCATGCCGTATTGCGACGTACCGGATGCGATGACGTCACGGATCGAAGCCGTCTTTTCTTCGTGCAGGATGTAATCGCGGATAAGCGGTGTCGAGATCAGAACCTCGACCGCCGGGACGCGGCTGCCTGTCTTGACCGACTTCATGAGTCTCTGCGAGACGACGGCCTTCAAAAGACCGGCGAGCTGAATTCGGATGGATTTCTGCTGATACGGCGGAAAAGCCGAAATAATACGCGTTAGAGTTTCCTGGGCGTCCAGCGTATGCAGGGTCGACAAGACGAGGTGGCCCGTCTCAGCTGCCACCAGAGCAGTTTCAATAGTTTCAAGGTCGCGCATTTCGCCCACGAGGATCACGTCTGGATCTTGTCGCAGACTGCCGCGGAGGGCCTCGGCAAAAGAACGTGTATCGACATCGACCTCACGCTGGGTGATAAAAGATTCCTTGTCTTTGTGTAGAAATTCGATCGGGTCTTCGATCGTTACAATGTGACAATTTCTCTGTTCGTTTATGTGATCGACGATCGCGGCGAGGGTTGTCGATTTACCCGATCCAGTCGTGCCCGTCACAAGGATCAAACCGCGATTCTCGTCGGCGATTGTAGTCAAAACCGGGGGAAGTCCGAGCCGCGCGAAATTTCGGATCTCGTCCGAGATGACGCGTGCGACGATCCCGATCGAATTACGCTGCTGAAAAATGTTTACGCGGAAACGTCCGAGCCCGGAAACGCCGTAGCCGATATCGACTTCATAAACCTCTTTAAAGTGCTGTTTTTGGCGATTCGACATCATCGAGAACGCCATCTCGAGGGTTTCGTCCTGGTTCAATTTCGACGAACCGGCCATCGGCTTCAATTCGCCGTTGACGCGGATGACAGGTGTCGAACCGGCGCGCAAATGCAGGTCGCTTGAGCCGAAACTCATCGCCGTGCGCAAAAGATCGTCAATTCTGGTAAGCATATTCGGGAAGGCAGTGTGTGACCGTGTACGGGAAAAGTCTGGCGGTTCGCGAAAGGGATTAGCGAAGACGATGGCCAAACCGTCAAAACAAGTTTAGCCCCTCGCTCCGCACAGCGTCAATTTATTTTTTATTTTGAATGACTTCTCCGGTCAGAATGACCGAGCGTCTGTTTCTGGTTTCTAGTTCCAAGTTCCTAGTTCGGCAGGTGCCAGAAACCAGAAACCAGAAACCAGAAACTAGAAACCAGAAACCCTTCCCTGTAATATGCTCGACAAATGGATAACAAGCGTCACATGCTTCGACACTTTCTTGCTGCACTTGCGTACCGGACGCAGAAGGCACTACGCGGTGCGCCTGAGGATTTCTCAGAGTTCAAAGCGGGCAACAGTGTTCGTACGCCGAAAGAATTAGTTCGCCACATGACGAGCGTGCTCGGTTACGCGAGGACGTTTTTTACCGGTGGTGAGTATTGGCCCGAAGAGCTGCCGACATTCCGAGATGAGATCGAGAGATTTCACGAGATGCTTGCGACCATGCGCGAACATCTTGATGCAGGCACGCCGCTCACGGGACTCACGGAAGAGCAGCTGCTCCAAGGGCAGTTTTCTGATGCGATGACGCATGTCGGCCAACTGGCGATGCTTCGACGTTTGCACGGAGGGCCTATCCGATCCGAGAATTTTATCCACGCCGCGATCTCACCCGAGAATCTCAGTTCGCAACAGCCGGAACCGGTAGCTCCGGATGAAGATTAGTCCCAAGTCCCGGGACAGGAGACGGGAGACAGGAGATTTCAACAACGCAACTTGGATCTGTGAACTGGTCTGGGAAGACTTGAGACTCTGAGACTGGGGACCTGGGACTCGGGACCTGGGACTTGAGACTCGAGAGTACGGTACAATCATCCGGAATGACCAGCTCCGCAAAGATCAATAGAATAATTCCGCAATACGCGATTCCCGGAGGCGAAATTTCCATCGAATGCGAGGGTTTTCGCACGGAGTCAGGTGGAACTCACTCGGCATTTCTGGACGGTGAGCGTTGTCGCATAATTGCTGCTTCGTCGCGGCGTGTTCTCGCCACACTTCCGGCAGCCGACGTCAACGGTAAATCCTCGATTCAACTTGAGAGCGGCGGCGTCGAATCTGAGCCGGCGCGGTTGACCGTAGGCCGTCTGCTTGCGGAGGACATGCACATTGTTGCAAATCCGGCAGTCGACCCGAAGGACGATTCGCTTATCTTCACGCGCTCTGGATCGCGCGGGCAGCAACTTTCTTCGACGATGTTCCGTCTTGAGACCGACGGGTATCTCGATGAAATGCCGGTCGAAATAATGAATCCCACGGGAATTGCATTTAGCAAGGCCGGCGAGATGTACGTCACAAACCGGGCCGAAGGACGTGTGTGCTCGATCGAACGTGGCGAGGAAGCTGTCGTCTATGCGACGGGTTTAGGAATCGCAACCGGGATAGCGTTTGATTCGGCCGGAGTTATGTATGTCGGTGACCGTTCGGGCACGATCTATCGGATCCCCGAACCGGCAATGCCCGAAAAGTTCGCAACCCTTGAGGCGTCAGTAGCTGCCTATCACATGGCCTTCGGCCCCGACGGACGGCTTTTTGTGACGGCTCCCGGCCTGGCAAGCCACGACGCCATTTACGCAATCGACGCAAAAGGCGGAGTCGAAAAATATTTCCGTGGGCTCGGACGGCCTCAGGGCCTGGCGTTTGATACTGAAGGAAATCTCTACATCGCGGCATGTTATCACGGAAAGCACGGTGTGGTTCGGATCGCCGAAGGCGGCGAATCTGCCGAGATCCTCGTCGCCGGAAATAATGTCGTTGGACTCTGCTTTACTCGCAACGGTGAAATGGTCGTTGTGACAAACGATTCGGTTTATTCGCTGAACGTCGGGATCTACGGAACGCTTTTGTAATTTTGGATTTTAGATTTTAGATTTTGGATCGCGATCGAAGCTCCCCTTCTGGACAGGAGGGGAGTTTTTTCACCTTCGGTTCAGATATTGCTCGGCCTTGTTGGTATGAAAATTCTGTTCTTGATCATTACAGTATTGTTTGCGTTCGGATGCGCGCAGCAGGATTCTCCGCTGTCGAATTCCATTGCACAGGCTTCGCCGTTTCCAGCGTCTCCGTCCGCAACTTCTACACCAACTCCTTTGCCTGAAAAGATCGACGCAGGCCTTCAAACAGAGTTAGCAAAGATCGCCGAAGCGGCCAAAGGGCGTGTCGGTGTCGGAGCGGTCCTACTCGAAACGGGCGAGACGGCCTATCTCGATCGCACGGGGCACTATCCGATGCAGTCCGTTTACAAATTACCGATCGCGATGGCGGTGCTGAAGATGGTCGACCAAGGTAAGGTGAGGATCAACCAGGACGTCAGTATCACGCCAGCCGATTTCGTCCGCCAGGGCTTTCACAGTCCGATCCGAAATGTTAATCCGCAAGGGACGGTGATGAATGTCTACGGGATCATGCGGTACTCGATCTCGGAAAGCGACGGGACCGCGAGCGACGTTCTACTCGATCTTGCGGGCGGACCTGCGTCGGTGATGGAGTATCTGAAGTCGATCGGCGTCGTCGATCTGATCGTCGCCGACAGCGAGAAATCGATCAGTAAAGACTGGGAAACACAGTATCGAAACTGGTCCACTCCCGAAGCTTCCATTCAGTTACTGCGCGCTTTGCTGGATCGTCGAGCGGGACTGTCGGAGGAGATGACAAAGCTTCTTCTTGAATTCATGATACAGACCGAAACTGGAGACCGCCGCATCAAGCGCGGACTTCCTGACGGAGTGACGCTCGCCCACAAGACTGGAACCGGCGGGACAGAGAAGGGAATCACCGGGGCGACGAACGACATTGGAATAATCACGCTGCCCGACGGCCGGCATATCCTGCTCGCCGCTTACGTTTCCGACTCACCGGAAAACGGGCCGGTGCGGGAAAAGGTGATCGCGGATATCGCTAAGGCCGTAATCGAAAAGTCGGCGCCGGGAAGTTATCCGGAAAAGAAAGCCGCCGTGAACGGCGCCGATTTCAGTACACGGCACACGCTTCAGTGAATCAGCGCGTCCAGCTGTATTCGTTTCGCTCGAACCAGTCCGCAGAACCATCGACGCGAACCTCTTTCTTTATCGAGAAAGATTTTGATCCGATTAGATACGTGTAACGAAACGACGCATTCTTATCGTTGTCCATCCCGGCCTTCGTCGTGACAATGCGAAGCAAGCCCGCTGCATTTTTCTTTTCGCTTACTTCGCCGTCAGAGAATGTCTTACCACCGTCAGTCAGCTTAGCCTCGGACGAGCCATTTGCTTTCGGCTCATCCGGGTATTCGTACGCGAAAACCCAGACATTCGGATCGTCCGCCTTTCGCGTGATCGTTACGTTGGATCTGATCGAGGTTTTCTTATTCGTTCTGTAATCGAGATAGGTCAGCGTCCCGGTCCATTTTGAACCTTCGAGCGGCTTCAGGTCGTCAGCCGAAAGCGGACCGGTTTGCGCGATCGCACTAAACGCGCCGAACACTAATATCGCGAGTGACAGAAATAACCTCTTCATTTGAATGACTCCTTCGATTGCGGGATTGCGAATCTGAATTCAAATTTCGTAAGATCCGACGACTCGGATTCGGCGAGCGGAAAAGATTGTTGCATTTGGTGACGAAATCACCTATATAGTTCGCACGGGAGAACGATATGAAACCATTTAGACACGCTGCGATACCGATCCTTTTGATCGCGCTGGTGGTAATGTCCGTCGCCGGTCAAGAAAAATCGAAGAACCCTTTGGTCGGGAATTGGGTATGCGAGGACGAGGGCACGAAAGTGGAGATTCGCGCGAACGGAACGTTGACGATCAACGAAACCGAGTACGCGTACAAGATAAAGAATTCTGTGATCAATGTCGTTGGCGAAGAAGGGGCAATGGCGATCCCGTTCAAGCTCGAAGGCGACAAGCTAACCGTCGATGTTGAGGGACGTGAGATGGTTTATACCCGTGTGAAAGCAAATGCTAAATCCGGCGGGCAGGGAAGCCAGGGATTTTGGTGTCAGCGATGTACAGAGAGCCGGAGTTATGCAAAGTCTCGTCGGCAAGTGGTGCTATATGTCGAACCTCACGGGCAACAATTCCTACATGTCTAGCCGGTGTTTCGTCCTGAACGCGAACGGAACGTATGAATATTCCGCTGAAAGTTCGACAAGCGGCACCAACGGCTCAACGACCGGACAGTCGTATGACTCGGGCCGCTGGAGCGCAACCGAGACGATGCTTACCGCATTTTCCAATTCGCAGGGAAGGGTCGTCTATCCGATCGAGCTTCGCAATCATCCGAAGACCGGCGATCCGATGATTGTCGTCGACGGCGATCCGTATGTCACGGCGTATCAGAAAAGACCATGGTAATTTAGTCTTCCTTTTTCTGCGGCTTTTGGCTCCCGAATCGTTCGTCGTCGGTTTTCTTCTCAGTACCTAAACCCTCGGTTCCGGATTTTCCAGCTCCGGCGTTGCCGCCGCTCTTGCCTTCCCCCGTGGTCGGTTCGTGGTCGTTGTTGCTGTCGTCGTCGTTAGAACTTCTGCGTTGTTGTTGAGTCATATTCGTACACCTCGCTTATGGGATGACGTAGACGCAATGAGCGAGCCACCTATGGCAGGTAAGTATCCGGCGGTGGAGGTGGGGATTCGTCGACGTCTAAATTCGTCAGGAAAAAGTCCGATACCTTCTCGCTGAAAGCGAGCCGATATAAGAAAAAAAATATCAACCCGTAGATCGTGACCTGAGTAAAGACCCCTGCAGTTCGCTGCGTTTCATTTTCGTACTCCCAGTATTCCATCGGACCGGACGGACGCCAGATCTGCCCGACGATCGAGATGATGGTGAAGAGACCGATCGCGGCAACGGACATCCACCGACCGTACGATCGGCGTTTCAGCAGTCCCCAAAAGGCAAAGAAGAAAAGCGCGACAAATCCGAGACGGAGCACGATCAAGAGCAAGAATTGCAGCGCGGATTGGGCGGAGATGCCAGCTTGTGCAAAGTAGACCGCGTCGCGAGGTAAAGTGAAAAGTGCTACGAGCGTAAATGGTATTCCTACAATCACCAGAACGATCTGGGCTATCCAGATGACGATCGGGCGACGGGGCAGTTCGGTCATAGAAGTTATTTGTGCGTGGGAAATGTCCGCCTTCGGGTCGCAACACCCAAAGGCGGAGTAGGAACCTCAGACCTAACTACTCATCATCCTCATGCGCACGAACGCGGCCGGCGGCGACTGCTTCGTCGATCACTTTTTGCGATAGGTTGTGCGGCAACGGATCGTAATGCGAGAACTGCATGTGATAGGAGCCACGTGCCTGCGTAACGGAGTTGAGCTTCGATTGGTAGTCGAGCATCTCCGATAACGGAACCTTTGCTTTAATGATCTGCTGTTTGCCGCGTACTTCCATTCCTCCGACACGCCCACGCCGGCTGTTGAGGTCGCCCATTATGTCACCCGAAACTTCCTGCGGCGTGAAAACCTCGACGTCCATGATCGGCTCGAGCAAAGTTGGCCTCGCCTTCTCCATTGCCGCGCGATAGGCTTTGCGGCCGGCAGCGCGAAACGAATGCTCGTCCGAATCGACCGCGTGAAAACTGCCGTCGATTAGCGTCACTTTAAAATCGACAAGCGGGTAGCCAGCAACGGCACCGGCTTGAGCCGCTTCGATAATTCCTTTTTCGATCGCCGGCCGAAAATTTTGCGGCACCGATCCACCAAAGATCTTGTCCACCCAGACAAATCCTTCG
>JANMUW010000033.1:0-6170 GCA_031392105.1 Acidobacteriota bacterium
TGCTTCCATCAAAGCGGTACCGACGAGCTCGGCGGTACCAGGATGCGCGGTATGCGCGATGACGATGACCGGACAACCCGCGGCGAGTGCCGATGCCGTGTCGCCTCCCGCAACTGAATATGCAAGCGGGAAGTTGCTCGCACAAAAAACCGCGACGGGGCCGAGCGGCCGAAGCATCGAGCGGACATCCGGCTTAGGCAAAGGTTGTCGATCCGGTATCGGGTGATCTACACGAGCATCGACCCACGATCCCTCGTCGAGAAGATCCGCGAACATCCTGAGTTGTCCGCAGGTTCGCGCGCGTTCGCCGACGAACCTCTGATTAGGCAGCGCGGTTTCGAGCGATGCTCGTTGGATCAAAGTGTCGCCGAGCGACTCGATGTTGTCCGCGATGCTGCGCAAGAAGACCGCCCGTGTCTTGCCCGGGAGATTGCCATACGGAATTCGCGCGGTGTCAGCGAGTGACGCGGCACGATTGACTTCATCCTCAGTCGCCGAATTAAATTCCGGTTCGACTTCTTCGCCTGTCTCCGGGTTGAAGGCCGTGAAGGTGGTTTCGCTTGTCGATCCACGATCGAAGCCGATGATCGATCTTCCTGTTAGCTTCATATATTCCCTTGGTCAAATTTGAACCTAACCCGGCCATCTGCTGATCGGGCTCTGCGAACTCCGCGAGCTCTGCGTGAAACTGGATGGATTAGGTTCAGAACTCGGAAGCTCTACGCAAATCCTCACGCAGAGCTCGCGGAGTTCGCAGAGTGAGGTATTACCCAAAGCTCGCCGAGACATTCGCGGACTGCGCGATCTAACTCGCCGGAACTGTCATCGACGCGTCCGGTCGATTAGCGATTGCGGTGTCGATTATCTCCAGTGTCTCTGCGAGTTCTTCTCCGACAAGTTCAAGGCGAGGAGGTCGCACACGTGCACTACCCCAGCCGACTTTTTCCTGAACGAGTTTTATCAGCTGGACAAACTTCGGGACCGTATCGAGCCGCAGCAGCGGCAGGAACCATTCGTAAATCTCGCGTGCCTTTTTCGCATCGCCGTTCAGCGCATGATTGAAAAGATCGACCGACTCTTTCGGAAACGCGCTCACAAGGCCGGCGATCCAGCCGACCGCACCCGCGTTGATCCCTTCGACGATCACATCATCGACACCGACGAATATTTTCAGCCTGTCTCCTATAAGAGCGCGAATCGCAGTGATCCGGCGTACGTCGGTGCTCGATTCTTTCACCGCGTGAAGATTCGGTATCTCGTTTGCCATCTCGGCGACCTGTTCAGGAAGAAAGTCGGTGCCGTATGCGACCGGGTTGTTGTAGAGCATGCACGAAAGTTCTGTAGCGGCACACACGGCGGCGATGTGATCTTTCATCTCGCGTGCGTCGCCGCGATAGATGTATGGCGGCAACACCATCAAGCCGGTGCAGCCGGAATCGCGCGCGGATCGGGCTTGATCAATAGCATCCTTCGTCGTCATCGACGCGATCGCCGCAACGATCGGAACTTTATCCCCGACGGCCGACACACATGTCTTCCACAATGCGATCTTCTCATCGAGTGAAAGTGCACCGCCTTCGCCAAGACTACCGTTCGTAACTATGCCGGTACATCCATTTTCAACGAGCCACTTCACGTGTCTGGCTGTGAACTCGTGGTCGATCTCAAGATTCTCATCGAAGCATGTTGTGATCGCGGGCATGACACCCGACCAATTCATCGTCATAGATTCTCCATCTTTACAGGAAATATTGGTGGCCGGACCGAGCGGTCCTTCCAACCGAACAAGAATTCAACGGCCGCGCCGCAGATGCGTCCCTGGCATGATCCCATTCCGCAGCGGGTCTGCAGTTTTGCCGATCGAAAGTCGTCGTACTCAGTCAATTTTCCATATTGTACATCTTCACACCGGCAGACGATGGTCGAGCTCGCGGCCAGCGTCTTTAACTCGTCACGTAACTCGAACGCTTGATCCAATGCCTTTGCGAATGCTGTAGTTTTATTCCGGGTTCGCAACAGGGAATGGGCGTCACTCAATTGACCCGTTGCTGCAAACCCGGCGATCTTTCCCTCGACTACGGCGGCATCTACACCTCCGATGCCTGTCGGCTCGCCGGCACAGTAAACCTCCGGAAGCGAAGTTTGCTGATAGTCATCCACTTCGACAAAGCCATCGACGATTTCGCATCCGAGAAGTTGGGCGAGCTCGATGTTCGGTACAAGGTGAAAACCGCATGCGAGCATATCGCACTCGATTTCCAGCGTTTCACCGAAATGCTTGATCGTTACACTTTTTAAATCTGATTTGCCGTGGGCGGCAGAGACCCAAGAGTTCCTATAGTAGTGAGTTCCGCGAAGCTTGCCTCGCAAAGAGATGCCTTGAAATATCTTCGATGGCGATTTCCACAATCCGAGCGCAAACCGATCGAGCTTTCTGTTCGTTGTCTGCTCGCAAATCGCGACAACTTGCGCGCCTTTCGAGATCAGATATTCGGCGACGACCAGCAGAAGCGGACCGGTCCCAGCGACGACGACCCGTTTGCCTTCGACATTTAATCCACCCTTCACCAAAGCCTGAAGACCGGCCACACCAAAGACATTTGGAAGAGTCCATCCTGGAAAAGGAAGAAAGCGCTCACGAGCTCCCGTCGCGAGGATGAGTTTCGTGTATTCGATCCGAATTTTTTCGGAAGGCGTTTCGGCGAGCAGTGAACTCGCATCGCGTGCGAAAACCGACGCATTGTTCACGATCGAGATCTTATCTTGCTCAAGCGAAGCGATGAGCTCGCGAGCTTCGGCAGATTTAATTTTTCCAAGTTCCGCCCGCCAGATCTGTCCGCCGAGTCGAGGATTGTCATCAACGACGGTGACTCCGACGTCATTATTTTCTGACGCCGCCATCGCCGCGGCCATTCCAGCCGGCCCGCCGCCGACGATCAGAATGTCTGTCGTCATTTTATTCACCCGTCACAACCTCCATTCCTTCGGTCGCGATCACATTACAACTGCGTTGATGTCCGACGCCGTCGATCGTCACGCGACATTCAAAACAAACTCCCATACCGCAAACAGGTCCGCGCGATTCGCCGGCCACGGACGTTCGAAATGCCTTAACGCCCGAGTTCGATATCGCAGCAGCGACGGTCGTACCTTCGTCAACGGTGAACGCTGTGTTGTTGATGATGAGTGTAATCAATGCTCTGGAATAGTTCGCGATGGCGAATAAGGTTCGATTGGGATCGCCGGTTTTCTTCCGAGGATCGCGGATGTCAATAGGTCGGCCGTTCCAAGTGATGTCGTAATGCCGAGCCCTTCGTGGCCGCAAGCAGCGTAGGTGTTTTCGTGGCCGGGGAGCTTGCCGATGTAGGGCAAATTATCGGGCGTAGCGGGACGAAATCCGGTCCACACGCGCACGGTCGACAGCGTTTTCAAGTCGGGTATATATTCGAATGCCCTAGTAGTCATTCGATTCAGGATATTGAAATCAATCTCACTGCTCTCGACGCCAAATTGCCGTGACGAGCCGAGTAGTATCTGTCCGGTGCTTCTCGGCTGGATGTTGAAGGCGACAGAATCCGTGTTGGTGCCATGTGCGGATTTTAAATAGCCGAGCTCGATCATCTGGTGGCGGACGAAATTCGGGTATCGATCGGTTATGGCGAGATGACCCTTGCGTTTTACGATTTTCAATTCGGAGCTAAGGTCCGCGGCAGCATTTCCGGCTGCGTTGATAATCACACCGCCTGAGATGACTTCGCCGTCATCGAGCGTGAGCGAGCCGTCTGAGATCTTGATTACTGTTGCACCGGTTCGTATCTTTGCTCCGTATCGAACCGATCGATCCACAAGAAACCTAGTCGCGCAGAGTTGGTAAACGACGCTGTCATCTTTCACAAGCAAGCCCCCGGCAAGGCCCTCACGCAGATTTGGTTCGAGATCTCGCAACGATTGCGCGTCGAGTACCTCGGCGTCGGACCCGTGTTTTAGGTATACGTCTCTCTTCCGTCGAACCTCCGCCATCTCCTCTTCGTCCGCGGCGACCCAGATCGTACCGCAGTATTCGTACTCTGCATCGGCCGGAAGCTCTTCGGCAAAATCATTCCACAGCTTTCGCGAGTAACCGGTTAATGCCAACTGAGCTTCGCTGTCATCCATCAGAACGATGTGGCCCATGCCCGCGGCCGTCGCTCCGGTAGCGATGTCGTTAGACTCGAGCACGAGGACACGAAGTCCCGCTGCAGAGAGGCTTGCGGCACATGCGGCACCAACAATGCCGGCACCCACGATCGCGACGTCGTAACTCATTTTCCGATGCCGAAACGAAGTGGATCTTGCGAATCCAGAATTAGGTCGAGTTCCGCGGTCACATATGCGGAGCCGCGGATGATCGGAATTATTTGACCGCCTTCTACGCGGATCCGGCCTTCAAAAATAGTTCCCGTAATGCTCTCTTGACGCCACACCTGTTCCGTCCCGAGTTTCCCGTCCGCGAAAAGACATGCAAGCTTCGCACTCGTTCCGGTTCCGCACGGCGAACGGTCGTACTCGATGCCGGGACACAGCACGAAATTGCGGCTGTCAGCATGTGGAGTGGATGAAAAAAGTTCGATGTGATCGATCTCGGCGTCGTCTTTTCCTGTGACGTTGTTCGCTGATAACGCACTTCGCACCCGGACTGAATAGTCGGTCAGTTGAGCGAGGTTTTGGAGATCCAACTTCATAGGATGTTCACCGATCAGAAAGAACCAGTTTCCGCCCCAGGCGACATCGCCTTTTACGGGTCCTAATCCTTCAACGTTCACCGAAACGTTTTTTGCGAAACGGTAGCTGGGTACGTTGGTGATCGATACATTACCGGTCCCTTCCAATTCGGCTTCGACCGCACCGACAGGAGTCTCGATGACGTGCTTGCCCGGTGTGATCCTTCCCATATGTTCCAGCGTTCGGACCAGTCCGATCGTTCCGTGTCCACACATGCCGAGATAGCCGACGTTGTTAAAGAAGATCACACCGGCCGCGGACGAAGGATCGACGGGTTCGCACAGGAGAGCACCTACGATGGCGTCATACCCCCGCGGTTCTCGAACGACAGCTGTGCGTAGGTCGTCGTAGTCGCGACGGAATCGTTCCATTCGTTCATCCATCGGCCCGCTGCCGAGATCCGGGAAACCCGAGATCACGACACGGGTCGGTTCGCCACCTGTGTGAGAGTCGATTGCCTTGATACGTTGTTCGGTGGACATAAAGAAATGCCAGAAATGAAAGTATAACGTCTTCACGACACCACCCGAAAGTCCGGTGCGTGTGATAGCCTCACCTTATGGCGACCGCACTTATCCATCATCCGATTTATGAGAAACACGACACCGGATTTGGTCATCCGGAAACTGCCGAACGCTATCGGGTCGTAATCGACGAGCTAAAAAGAGACGCGGGGTTTTGGAACACATTAAGCGAAATAACGCCCGAGAAGGCACAGCAGGGAATCGTTCAAGCTGTCCATACCAAAGATCATTTTAGACGCGTCGAGAACGCATTTGCGGACGGACTTCATCGGCTCGACGCAGATACCATGATCTCGATGCAATCCTTCGACGCGTCACTTTTTGCGGTCGGCGGTGCAATAACAGCCGTTGACGCGGTAATGCGGGGAGAAGTCAAAAATGCTTTCGTCGCCGCGCGTCCTCCGGGACATCACGCGACCGCTGAACACACCATGGGCTTCTGCATCTTCAACAATGTCGCTGTTGCCGCCCGATACGCCCTAAACAAATACAAAGAGATCGAGCGAGTTGCGATCATTGATTGGGACGTCCATCACGGTAATGGAACCCAGGGAATTTTCTATTCGGATCCGAGCGTATTCTTTTTCTCGATGCATCAGTATCCGTGGTATCCGGGTACCGGCTCGCGTGGGGAAACAGGACAAGGCCGCGGACTTGGCTCGACATTGAACATTCCGGTCAAGGCTCTAACGACGTCTGTAGAGCAGACCCGAATGTTCGAAGCAGCCACAGGCGATATGGCAGCGCAGATCAAGCCCGATCTTATCTTTATCTCAGCCGGATTCGACGCACATCTGACCGATCCGCTCGGCCAACTGAAGTTAGAGGATCTGGATTTCTTCTCGATGACCAAAACCGTGATGCAGTGGGCGGATGAGGTGTGCG
>JANMUW010000048.1:0-3147 GCA_031392105.1 Acidobacteriota bacterium
CCTCGAGATCCCAACAAGCGGTTTCGATTCCTGCCTTCGACATCCGATGTCCGCGTGCTTGCTTCATCAGATCGAAGATCTTCGATGCATTCTCGACCTCGCGACCCAGGACCATCGGTGCGAGGATCTTCTCCGCAGTCACCCAAGCCGAATCGGTCCACTCATCCGAATATCCGGGCGACTCGCCGCAGGTGATCTCACCCCAACCCTCGGCTCCGTCCGAGTCCTCGACGCGGACGAGAATTATCCGGCGTTCGTACGTTCGGCCAAAGCTTGTCTCGAAAAAATGGACAAGCGGTAGATTTATTTCTGTGAGCTCGACTGAGCGGATATTGAGCATGGCTGCAAAAGCCCTAGGTTAAAAGGTGCTGAGGAGTTATGCAATCTTAAGGGTGAAACGTAGAGTCTCGCGTCGGTCCAATCAAACAAAATCGAGGTTACGGTGCGAATCCCGGCTCGCTGCTGTCTTGTCTTGTCTTGTGAAACGTCCGCCAGATTAGTGTGATTTCGTGATGCGATAAAGACGGTTTCTCCCGGCATCGGTTGAATCAGTGTCGACAAAAACAAGACTCGTTCTTTGACAGGAGAAACCGCCATGACCTTGTACATTGGAGTTGATTTTCATCCGCACCAGCAAACGCTTTCGGGCGCAATGGTTCACTTTCTAAGAAAGCGGAACCACGGAAATCACGGAATAACCAAATCGAATCTATTCGATGACCTCAAACTGTACGAACTGAGTCGCTGTGTTCTGCTTTGGCTTTGCCAGATTGTCGGTAACGGTTATCTGCAGAACATAATCGCCCGGCAGCATCGATGTCCCGAGCGCGAGCGCGGCTGAAAATTCGACGACCCTCGGATCGTTGTTGATCAGATCGATCGCGCGCACCGCGCTCTCAAATACCTGCACACCGTCACGAAAGATCTTTGTTTGATAATTAAGGCTTGGCGTGACTCCGGTCCGCTTTGCGTTGTAGATCGTGAATCCATAATTCAATACCGTTCCGCGCTTGAACCGGCGCAGAGATGTGTCGGTCAGTGGATCGGAGGTGCCGGACGCTTGGCCTGCTTCGCGTTTTTGCCAGTCTGCATACTCCACGTTTTCAAGTACAACTCCGGAAACGACGAGCCGGCCCTTCTTCAAGTTGGGAACCTCGACAAATTGATTCGCGGAGCCAAGCTTGTCACTACCGTGATCGCGCAACGCGATACGCAGTTGATAAGCTCCGGCCTTCTTGATCGGAAAAGATAAGTCGTAGACAAAACCGGTCTTCATCGCCCGGTCAAACGCTTCTTTCTTCAATAACATCGTGTAGGTCTTGGACACTTGATCGACCGGAACTCCGTTATCGCCAAAACCAATCGCCACGATGTCAAAGACCGTCTTCTTGTCGCCATCCGGTTCGTCCGTGAATTTCAAATCCTGTGCTCTTATGTGAACCAGGGATCGTATGACATTGACGTTGAGCGCGGTACTGTAAAACAGAGCGTTCAGCTTCAATGAGATATCGTTTACGGCGAAGGGCGACGTCAGCGCATTCATGAGCCTCTGATTAGCAGTCTGTTGCGGCCTGATGATCTTTTCATCGCTCACGCCAAAAAATCCGCTCCTGTAGCGCACGCGTGTTCCGGGTCTTGTGACCTTGATCTCCACCTTGTTGAATCGTCTGAGCTTCGGGTCGAACGTCGCATCGTCGGGCTCGTATGCGACAAGGTAATAACTCTGATCGTCGAGGATCTTTCGGATCCCGCCGCTAAGGTCGTTACTGTTGACGATCGCGATCCCACCCGTCTGCCGGGCAAGATATTTGAGACCGTCCTGTGTATCCAAGAGCCGCTCATTGCGCCGTGACATCTCCTGTGAAATCTCATCCATAGTTCGGCCGCCGGTGTCGTCGGCTGCCGTAAGCCCGGTGAACTCCAGACCCCGCGCATCCATCGTATAAACCACGACTGAGGCCCGATTCGCCATGTCGACCAGGCGACGGAGGCTTTCCAATACCCGACCTGAATCCTTGAAACCGAGCGCGTCCTCGGTAAAGAGCTTGAACCCGTCGGACAAAAGGAGGATCGATTTTCGACCAGGAAGATCCTGCATTCCGCGCACGACATAGTTCACCGCCCCAAGAGTTCCCGCTGCGAAAAGACTCTCGCGGAATTCCTCGAATTCGCGCTGGCTCCCTTCCGGCGTACGTTCGCCCGCCTCGGGCTCGCTTCGAGGAGCCCCGGTGTCGATCTTTTCTTCGAGCGGAGCGAATGACCCAACGTTTCCTGATCCGATCGGGTTCCAACGAACTTTTTCGATTGCGGCATAAAGCTGCCGCCTGTCGTTCGTAAATTGCTGCAGAGCTCCGATCCCGGCTCCGGTTCGAATGATCGCGACAAGATCTCCTTCCTGCATCTGCTCGTCAACGAACTTCTTAAGTGCGCGGCGGACGTAATACGTGCTCGAGAACGAGAGCGTGAGATCATCGACAACCAATGCGATGGTCCGATTGACACGCTCCGCCCTAACCTGTGATGGCGGCAAGATGACCGGCTTCTCAGATTTCTCTCGCGCCGCCACCTCAGTCGACGTCCGGACATTTGAAACAAATGAGAAGTTTGTGATCTTTTGCTTTTCGCCGTTCTCGAAGATCTCCATTTCATCAGCCTTGAGATCGGTCACAATCCTTCCTTTTTTGTCGGTGACCGTGACGTCGAGTTGGATAAGAGCAGTTGTTATTTTTACGACGTCAGTATCGCCGGATGGCGTCGGCGTCGGCGATGGTTGAGAGGACTGCGAATAGGCGAAAAACGCCGAGCTAAATACGACGGTAACAATGGCAAGGAAACGTTTCATATTGGGATATTTCGGAACCAGATTATTCTATTACCTCGAACTGTACATACTGTGTCGCCAGTCGTCGCTTTTCTTTAGCCAGGCCATCCGTTACGACGACCTGCAGAACGTAATCACCCGGAAGGAGATTATCACCAAGCGATACTGCGTCAGTAAAGACAGGTTCTTTGGCTCCGCGCTGCTGAGTTAGATCGAGCGGTCTGTCCGGGCCTTCGAAGACTTTTTTTCGGTCGTGAAAGACGCGTGTCTGTAGCCGGATCTGAGCCGGCTGGCCTGCGGTGAGCTTCGCGTTATAGATCTCGACG
>JANMUW010000118.1:0-8543 GCA_031392105.1 Acidobacteriota bacterium
AACAGCGACGATTGAAAATACTCATGAGACCTAATGCGTCATCTATTTTTTTGCCGTGCAAATGAACCGAACCATAAGTGCGAATCTCAATAGATTCTCGGGCTTGGTCTACTTTATTCTCCTTGGAATCCTGTTTCTAACGGGCGCGCGATTTAGTGCTTCAAACTACTTTGCTCAAGGCGCGATGCGATCAGGCTCCTCCGACGAAGCTGCGACGGCAATCGCTTTTCAGTCAGAAAACCCGGGCGCGCACGAAGCCTTCGGTGTAGAGCTTCTGAAGCGGAATGAATTCGCAAGCGCATCCGAGGCCTTCTCAAGGGCGGTCTCATTAAGTCCTAGTAACTATCGATTGTGGCTGCGTCTTGCGAGCTCTCAGTTGCTCGGCGGCGATGTGAGTTCCGCAGAGAGTGCGTACCTCCGGGCGATCGAACTTGCACCTGCGTATTCCTTACCGAGGATGGAGCTGGGAAGAATGTATCTGGAGCTTGGTCAGCGCGAGAAAGCGTTTGAGTATCTCGCCTCAGCGGCTCGCCTCGACCAGTCGCAATATGCCGAAGTGCTGAAGTCCGCAAACGCCGCATTTGGCGATGATCCCGACGCCATTGAACGGGCCGTTGCTCCCGTGTCAATAAAAGGGAAATCGATTGTCGCATGGTATTTTCTGGATCGGTCGTGGATGACCGAGAAGACCCATGAATTTCTGCTAAGCGGCGAGCCGAATGTCGACGAGAAAAATACTGTCATCCGGTTTCTCAAGGAAAAGAGGAATTACACGCTTGCGCGGGACGTCTGGTTATCCAGGTTAGCTACTGATGGGGTTTCGACCAGTGGAATGCCAATCATCATCGATGGCAGTTTCGAGGCGGTAACCGAGAACGATCCGAGTGGGCTTGGCTGGCAGATCGATTGGAAAATCTCCGCGACCTCGATAGCATTGGATCGTAAAGATATTCCGTCGGGAAGCGTCGCTCTCAAGATCCGATTCGCCGGAAACGCCGAGCTACGGCGGCCGGTGGTAGCGCAAATAGCTTTCGTTGAACCCGGTCAACATTACACTCTCCAGTATGCTGTTCGAGCCGGCGAAATTATTTCAGCTGGTCTGCCAGTTCTTCTAGTGTCCGATCCCGCGACGAATGCGATCTTAGGTCGATCCGAGCCGATAGCGGACACGAAAGGAACCTGGGTTCGTCGATCGCTCACCTTCAAGGCTAGTGACGAGTCGGCTGTTCTTATATCGTTCCAGCGCCCCGACTGCACGTCGGAACCGTGTCCAATATTCGGCGAAGTTTCAATTGACGATATCTCGCTCACTCCCAACCGGCTTTGACTCGCTGGGATTCATCGGATTCATATCAGTGCCTTCATTAGAAATCGTCGTCTGCCTGCAACGTGCCAATAGGACGCTATTGCGACTTTGCCAACCCTCAGCAAGATAGGGCATACCATCAATCACCCCTTAGGACAGTTCACAACCGTCGCAAGTAATTGGACCCTCGAATCTTAGTCCGGAAGGAAGAAGTTGGCTGAATATGCACCTGCAATCCAAAGCGGGGCAAGCGGTGTGGCACAAAACTCCAATATAGGCATGGCCGATTACGGGGGCCAAAGTCGTCTAGTTGTCCGACTGTGACCAATCGCAAGCGTCGAATTCGACTAGCTAAAAATAGTCTCAACGTTCGATTTAGACCCTGTGGATTATTTGGTAAAACCGAAGTCACCCTGTAATTAAAGCGAAAAGCTAGGACAGTTTTTGGGGCTGAAGGAACGCAGCTATATCTCGCGGTCCCCCTGCCCCCCGGAGTCTCAGCTTAGGGGAGAGCTTGATGGGCTATAGAACAACAACAGTATCAGCGGTTATACCCGCACGAACACACACTCGTAGACGTATCCGCATCAGCGGACACACATCGGCGCCCGCGAAAGGCATTAGCGTGCCTTTTATGCGACCGGCTCTCGGTCAGGCCGCCATTGCCGAAGTTATAGATACACTTCAGTCGGGCTGGCTGACCACCGGCCCAAAAGTGAACCGGTTTGAAAAGGAATTTGCCGAATCGGTCCGGGCGCCGTTCGCCGTCGCTTTGAACTCGTGCACCGCCGCGTTGCATCTCGCGGTCGCGGCTCTTGGTCTGCGTGCCGGGCAAGGAGTCCTGGTTCCGACAATGACGTTCGCAGCGACATCGGAGATTGTCCTCTATCACAACGCAATTCCTATTTTGGTCGACTGCGATCCTGTTACGGGCAACATGGATCTCAACGACGCGCGCCGAAAACTTGACTTGATCTGGTCTGGAAAGCTGACTAACGTCGCGCCCAGTGACACCGAGGTCGTTGGAATCATTCCGGTTCACGTCGGAGGCTTGATGCTCGACATCGAAGCGGTGAATAAGTTTGCGTTGGAGTTCGGCTTGTGGGTGGTCGAAGATGCGGCGCATTCCTTCCCCTCAGCATGGCGAAAAGATGCGGCAAGTGAATGGCAAATGTGCGGTGAGAATACCTCCGATGTAACTTGTTACTCCTTCTACGCGAACAAGACGATAACGACTGGCGAGGGTGGAATGGCGGTTACTCATAACGAGATACTCGCCGAAAAGATCCGGCTGATGTCACTCCACGGTCTATCTCGCGATGCATGGCAGCGTTATTCCGAGTCTGGCACGTGGGATTATAGGATCGTCGCTCCCGGTTTCAAATATAACTTGACGGATATCGCGGCTGCGATCGGACTTCACCAACTTGCTGGTGCTTATGAGCTCCGCGAGCAGCGCGAAGAAATAGTCGAGCACTATCTTGATGGCTTTTGCGACGTTGAAGAGTTAGAGCTGCCACCGACGGACTCTAATCGCCTCCACTCTTGGCATCTTTTTCCCATACGGCTAAGACTTGAAAAGCTCACCATCACAAGAAACGCATTCATTGACGAATTGAAAAAGAACGGCATAGGGTGCTCAGTTCACTGGCGCCCGCTTCACCTTCACCCGTTCTATTCGGATCACTACGGTTGGAATCCGGAGTTGTTTCCAAATGCGACGCAGCTTTGGGAAAGAATCATAAGCCTCCCGCTGTTTCCGTCGATGAGTGTAGAAGAGATTGAACACGTCATCCGTGTAGTTAGGTATTTATGTCGAGTACATACAAGAGCCAGCCTCTCCCTGGTAGCTTAATCGATGGCCGGCTGGCCGGGGCTGGGATCCCGCGCTGGGCCGAATGCCTTATCGCATTAATTTCCCTCGTACTGTTGTCACCACTGCTGATCGTTTGTTCGATCTTGGTACTGGTTAGCTCAACCGGTCCTGTCTTTTTCTGTCAGGAACGCGTCGGTCGTTACGGGAAGATATTCCGAATGTTTAAATTCCGGACGATGCGAGTTTCATCGGACGGATTACTGATCACTGCGGCGACAGACACGCGCATTACTCCTATCGGTCGATTCCTGAGACAGTGGAAACTCGACGAGCTTCCAGAGTTGTATAACGTGTTTAGAGGCGAGATGTCATTCGTCGGTCCACGTCCGGAAGTTCCCGAATTCGTCGACTTGAGCTGCCCGTTATGGAGGTTCATTCTCGACGTCCGACCGGGAATAACCGATGCGGTAACGCTCACGCTTAGAAACGAGGAAGCAGTGCTCGCTCAAGCCGAAGACAAAGAGCGCTATTATCGCGAAATTATACAGCCTTATAAGCTGCGGGGATATATCGAATATCTGGGAGTTAAGTCGGTCCGTAGCGATCTGGCCATTATTCTCCGGACCGTCAAAGTCATGATCCTGGCTAGGCCTGAGCCTCGGCTTCTCGAGCTTCTAGACCCCTCGCTTCTCGATTAGAAACTAAGAAAAAAAAGCGTCCAGTTTTCTAAGGTAGGAGATGTCGAAGAGGGTACTAGGCTTATTAGACAGCCAAAAGTTGGAGTTTAGTCCGATGCCTAAAAAGGCCAAGTTTTTATACCTTTGATGTACACCCAAAGTTAGTAAGGGCAGAACAACTAGTCTAACGAATTCTCGGAAGAGCTGCAGCAAGTTGCTTAGCTACTCGGCCGCAGTGCTATCCGGTGAATTCAACGTCTCCAGGAGACTTCCCGTTCCGGGTTTTTGGCTTATCCGCTTTCGGGAAGCCAGAAATTCGGTATTTTTGTTTTTCGTGGAGATCGAGGTTTTTGACTTTCCGACGACGACGTCTGGAAAATTCATACGAGGTAATTAAAGCAATGAGTGATACCCCAACGCCAGAAGTCGGCCCGAAAGACCAGACCGAACAAATTATTGTGCAATCCCTTGCGAGGCTCGACGGGGTAGCTCTCGGCATCGCGCTCGGTATGTTGGGAGGGTTGGTGATTCTCGTCGCGACTGGCTTTCTCGTGTGGAAGGGAGGCGATGTCATCGGACCCAATCTGGGACTACTTTCCCAGTTCTTCCCGGGATATGAAGTCTCTGCTTTGGGCGGCTTGGTCGGCTTCTTCTACGGCTTCATCAGCGGCTTCTGCCTTGGGTGGCTCACGGCTTTTCTCAGGAACTTCGCAGTCGCTGTTTATATTCACATTCTGAAGTTAAGGAGCAGCATGGCTGCCGTTAATGATTCGATAGATCGGTGATCGGGAAATGAAAAAGGATCCAGACATGACAGACAAGAAAGTTGTCATTATCGGTGCCGGCCCGGCCGGCCTAACCGCGGCGTACGAGCTCTGCAAGGCCGGAGTGCCGTCAGTTGTACTCGAGAAAGACGACGTCGTCGGAGGTATCTCAAGAACCGTTAATTACAAAGGGTTCTTGTTTGATATTGGTGGCCACCGCTTCTTTACAAAGGTTCGTGCGGTCGACGAAATGTGGAGAGAAGTGCTGGGTGGCGACCGGTTTCTTCGGCGCAACCGGTTGTCTCGAATCTATTTCAACAAGAAGTTCTTCTTTTATCCGTTAAAGGCGACCAACGCGTTATTTGGGTTGGGAATATGGAATTGCTTTTTGATGGTGGCGAGCTATATGAAAGCTCAGGCCTTTCCGAAGGCGCCTGAACGGTCATTCGAAGACTGGATAAGTAACCGGTTCGGTCGCCGTCTCTTCGAAACCTTTTTCAAGACCTATACGGAAAAAGTTTGGGGGATACCGTGTAACGAAATATCCGCCGACTGGGCCGCTCAACGGATAAGAGGGCTTTCGTTGATCGCGACGATAAAGAGCGCGCTTCTTGCAAAACAGGCGACAGCAGACGGCGAGATCATCAAGACGCTGATCGACGCTTTCGACTACCCGGAGAAGGGACCGGGTATGATGTGGGAGATGGTGGCCGAAAATATTCAGGGTCGCGGCAGCGAGCTCCGAATGAAATCTGGCGTTGAGAAGATCAGTTGGAAAAACGGCGCCGTCACGGCTGTGGAAATCGACGAAGGCGGAAAAAGAAGTACAGTCGTCGGAACTGAATTCATAAGCAGTATGCCGATGCGTGAGTTAGTCGCGAAGATGGAGCCCCGTCCGCCGCAGGAGGTCATCGATGCGGCAGAACGGTTGGGCTACCGCGATTTTCTAACAGTGTCGTTGATCATCAACAAAGCCGACCTGTTCACGGACAACTGGATCTACATCCACGATCCCGAGGTAAAGGTCGGTAGAATACAGAATTTTAAAAACTGGAGTCCAGCGATGGTACCGGACCCGAGCAAGACTTGTCTCGGACTCGAGTATTTTTGCTTTGAGGGCGACGGGTTGTGGACGATGCCGGACGACGAGTTGATCAAACTCGGCACGCGCGAGTTAGCAAAACTCGGCCTCGTATCGGCCGAGGACATAGAGGATGGCGCGGTCGTCAGGATGCCGAAGGCGTATCCCGTTTACGACGACGTTTACCTCCAGCAGATAGACACTATACGGGAGTTCATTCAAGCTCAGCTTCCGAACCTTTATCTGGTTGGGCGAAACGGGATGCACAAGTATAATAATCAGGACCATTCGATGCTTACGGCGATGCTCTCTGTGAAGAATATCTTGGGTGCAAACTACGACGTCTGGGCAGTCAATGTCGAGAATGAGTACCACGAAGAAGTACGAGAAGAGGACACGTCGGAGGTAAAACTACTAACGTCCACCCAGCCTCTTTTGCCGAAACGCATTGGATAAGAAATGACTCACGACGAAGCAAACAACTTGTATGATTCCGCGGTTTCTCAACCCGGCAGTGACGCCTCGAGAGAGGAAGAGCTAATAAGGCATGCCGTACTTCGACTAAACGGCAATGTGCTCGGCTTCGTGATCGGGACTATATTCGCGCTGGTTGTTTTCCTCGCTACCAACTGGCTGGTGCTGAAAGGCGGCGAAGTTGTCGGACCGCATTTGCAGTTACTCGATCAGTTCTATTGGGGCTATTCGGTCACGTTCGTTGGAAGTCTTGTCGGAGCCGCTTGGGCCTTCGTTACCGGCTACGTTGTCGGGCTGTTCATTGGCTGGATCTACAACGCCGTTGTTTTCTTGAGAGCTAGGGCGCGGAATTAGCCTCTATGCTGCGATTCGATCGCGGCGGTCACTCTTTCGCAAGACCCACTTGATCCGGCAGATCTTAAAACCAAATTATTGATGAGAATCGGTGTCGATGCTACTTGTTGGGGAAACAAGCGCGGTTACGGGCGCTTTACGCGCGAACTCCTCGAAGCTCTCGTCCGCATCGATAAGAAAAACGAGTATTTGTTTTTTGTCGACAATGAAACGGCCGCAGGAAATCACCTGCCTGAGTCAGTGAAGACCATCGTCGCCCAAACAAATTTCTCACCTGCCAAGGCAGCAGCTGCGGGCGGCAGCCGATCGTTAGCCGACATCTGGTCAATGAGTCGTTCGGTGATGCAGCACCGTGTAGATATATTTTTCTTCCCAACGATGTACTCCTACTTTCCGATATTCAACCGGGTAAAGATCGTTGTAACGCTTCACGACCTAATCGCCGATAACTATCCCGAGCTAACGTTTCCCGATGCGAGGTCGAGGTTCTTCTGGAGGCTTAAACAGCGGGTCGCCATCTGGCAGGCGTCGATCATCACCACGGTTTCACAGTACTCAAGATCTCAGATCCTGCAACGCTTCGGGCTGCCGAACGCGCGTTTGCGAGTGATTTCTGAAGCCGCCCAGCCGGTGTTCCGCGTGACGGCTCCCGGTGCTGACCGGGATGCCGTGCTCGAAACTTACGGATTAAGTTCCGGAGATGAATTCCTGCTTTATGTCGGCGGCATAAGCCCGCACAAGAATCTGGGGACGCTCGTCGACGCTTTTCGTCATATTCGTGATTCGTCACCGACGGTCAAATTGGTGCTCGTTGGCGATTACAAAGATGATCCGTTCTATTCCGCGTATCCTGCTCTTCGTTCGCAGATCGACGAGCTGAAACTCAACGGATCGGTTCTTTTCACAGGATTCGTTTCGGACGAAGATCTTGTTCATCTCTACAATGCGGCGGCCGCACTCGTGTTTCCGTCGATGGACGAGGGGTTTGGGTTGCCCGCTGTGGAAGCAATGTCTTGCGGAACTCCGGTGGCTGCGAGCAATTGCGGGTCGCTGCCGGAAGTCTTGGGCGACGCCGGCATATTTTTCGATCCTGTGAATGCACTCGACATTGCTGCCGTGGTGAGCGGACTACTTTCGGATGTGGCCGAACGGCAAAATCTTCGCGAGCGTGGTCTCGCTCGAGCGCGTCTATTTCGATGGGAAACCTCAGCGCAAGAAGCGCTCGCGATCTTTAATGAGCTTGGAGGTCTCGCGCCGAATCGTGGATAGACCGCTTAAGTTCTGCATGGTCTCGACGTTCTACCCGCCGTACAACTTTGGCGGCGACGGCATGCATATTTATCGTCTATCGAACGAGCTTGCAGAACGCGGTCACTCCGTCGATGTCTTTCACTGCGAAGATTCTTTTCTTCTCTTGAACAAAAAGCAGCCGACAGGGGATTTTCCGAACCATCCGAATGTAAAAGTGCACGGCCTGAGAAGTCAGAGCGGAGTCCTTTCGCCGCTGCTTACGCAGCAAACGGGTATTCCGTTCCTCAAGGGTGAAATAAAAAAAGCGCTCGAAAACGGAAAGTACGATGTCATCCACTATCACAACATGTCTCTGATCGGGATACGAGCGCTTTCGTACGGCTCGGCGGTCAAGCTTTATACGGCGCACGAACACTGGCTCGTATGCCCCATGCACGTGTTGTGGAAATTCAATCGGGAAGTCTGTACGACCAAATCATGTTTCACTTGTCAGCTCGCCGGGCATCGCCCGCCACAACTTTGGCGCTATACGGGCATGATGAATCGTATGCTCAAACACGTCGACTGCTTCCTGTCTCCGAGCAGATTTACGCTTCAGAAGCATATCGAAATGGGACTGGATATTCCGATCAGGCATATGCCTTATTTCCTCCCAACTCCGAAAGTGACCCACGGCGCCAGGATCGATCGCGAGAACGTCAATGAACGGCCTTTCTTTCTTTTTGTCGGTCGTCTTGAACAGATCAAAGGTCTCCAAAACATATTTCCTTCGTTTAAGAAACAGGATCAGTTCGATCTGTTGATCGCCGGCGATGGGAAT
>JANMUW010000334.1:0-5024 GCA_031392105.1 Acidobacteriota bacterium
CGCCGAAATCGCACAGATCGCCCGCGGCAAAAAAAAGCTGGACTCACAGATCGATCAGATCCTGGAGATGTATGACAAGGGCGGAGCATCGATGGTGTATCGCGTGATGGACGAGAATGACATCCAGAACATTATGCGACAACCATTCACGATGATCGCATCGGACAGTGGTGTACGCGAGTTCGGTGCCGGCGTTCCGCATCCTCGCGGTTACGGGAACAATGCACGAGTCCTCGGGCGTTACGTCCGCGACTTGAAGATTATCACCCTCGAAGACGCGATCCGTAAAATGACTTCCCTTCCTGCACAGACTTTCAATCTGCGCGACCGCGGGCAGATCCGCGAAGGCTTTGCGGCGGACATTGTCATCTTTGACGAAACCAAGATCTCCGACAAGGCGACATTCGAACAGCCGCATCAATACGCGGAGGGATTCTCAAACGTCATCGTGAATGGTCGGGTAGTTTTTGATGGGACGAAGTTGACCGGCGTGATGCCTGGGCAGGCTCTCAAACGAAAAGCAGATTGAGTATCAAAAAGCTCTTTTCGTGCTCTTCTTCGTGTGTTTGGTGGTTCGGCTTTAAAACTGGAAACCACGAAAAACACGAAGAAGAACACGAAACCGGATTTTCGGCCGTCACTTCGGGAACACTAACCAATTCAGAGATCGAGGGGTGCTTGAAAGGCGAGGTCTTCTCGCGTGAAGGGATGTCGAAATGTGAGCTTCCAGGCATGCAAACAGAGTCGCGCGAATTCACTCCCGCCTCGCGTGATGTCTCCGACGATCGGATGCCCGATCGACGCACAATGAATCCGTAATTGGTTTGTCCGTCCCGTGACGGGCTCAAGCTCCAGCAGCGTGGTGTCGCTGCGACGCTTCATCACGACGAAATGCGTCTCCGAATATTTGCCACCTTCTTTGACGTCCCAACGTTTCTCATCGGCGTATCGCCCGATCGCGGCGACAATCGTCCCCTCGTCCTTTTCGACCACGCCATCAACGAGAGCGAGATACTTTTTCTCGACGAACTTTCGCTGGAACTGCTTGGAAAGCGACCGGTGCGCCCGGACGGATTTTGCGATCACGATCAAACCCGATGTTTGCTTGTCGAGGCGATGGACGAGACCGGGCCTGATGAATGCGGAATGCGGAATGCGGAACGCGGAATCGGTGGTATTAGCATCCGCAGAAATCACTGCAGTCGGGGAACCCTCAATTCGGCCGGTTTGGAATTCCGCATTCCGCGTTCCGCGTTCCGCATTTAAATAGAAGACTAAAGCATTCAACAGCGTCCCGTTCTTATCCCTGTTCGTCGGATGGACTAGCATGCCCGCCGGCTTATTGACGACTACTAGATGCTCGTCCTCGTGCACGATGTCGAGCGGGACGTCCTCCGGCCGCATTGAGTTTTGCCGTGTGAGATCAACCTCTACCTCGAGGAAATCTCCGCCTCGAAGGCGGTATCCGACATTTTCGAGCCGGCCGTTGACCTCGCATTTCTCGTCGCGAACAACACGACGCAGATACATTCGGCTAAGGCCCGGGAAGCGCTCGAATAAGAAGTCCTCCAATCGAAGCTTGCGTTCTGCGTCCTCGACAATGAGCTCATGTCTCTGCACGAGTCTTATCTTAGCGTGTGGAAGGAAAAGGTGCAGGCGTTGATCATCTAACGTCGTAGTCGGCGTGGCCGAAGTCCGTCTCACGCAAGGCTCGAAAAGAACGCGACCTAAGAGAAATTTGCGTTCTTCGCGAGCCTTCCCGTGTTATCAACTATTCGAGCTGGGTGCGACCGGAAATGCGATGGTTGAAAGCCCGCGGGCCGGTCTCAGTTGGCTCTCTGCGTCCGGCGAGGCTGAGGTCTCGAAAACATATGCGATCTCTCCATGCTGCGTCGCGTCCAGACCCGCGATCTCGTCCTTCTCGCTTACGCGGAGCCCAATTAGTAGATCGACTACTTTAAGAATCGCGAACGTCCCAATAGCAGAAAGGGCGGCAGCGATTAATATTCCAGCCGCCTGGTTGACGATCTGCACCGGATTGCCATCGACGAGTCCGACCGGAGCATCTTTGAAGATCGGATTCACTGCGGCAGTTGCAAAGACTCCCGTCGCGATCGCACCGACCGCACCGCCGACGCCGTGGATCCCGAATACATCGAGCGTGTCATCATATCCGAAGATCTTTTTCACCTCTACGACCATGACGTAGCATGCTGCTCCTGCAATAAAACCAATTATCAGCGCGGACATGGGAGTCACAAATCCTGCGCCCGGAGTGATACAAACCAGTCCCGCAACGGCGCCGGAGATCGCTCCGATCGCGGTTGGCTTTCCGTTCTTCAACCAATCGATAAGCGTCCATGCGAGCATAGCCGCGGCCGCCGCGAAATGAGTAGTGACGAACGCATTCGTCGCCAGAGCATTGGCGGACAAAGCGCTGCCGGCGTTAAATCCGAACCACCCGAACCACAAGAGTGCTGCACCGATCAGGCTCAGCACCGTACTATGCGGCGGCGTAGGCGAGTTGCGATAATCAACCCGCCGTCCCAAATAAAGCGCACAAACCAGCGCCGACACACCGGAGGAAATGTGGACGACGGTGCCGCCGGCAAAGTCGAGCGCCGGGATCGCTCCGCCCGCAACCGCATTCAGAAAACCACCCTTCCCCCAAACCATGTGTGCTAGCGGATAGTAAACGACGAGCAGCCACAAACTAGTAAATGCGATCTTCGCCGGAAAGCGGATCCGCTCGGCGAACGCTCCGGTGATCAACGCGGGCGTAATCACGGCGAACATGAGCTGGAAGATCATGAACGTCTGCTGCGGGATGGTGGCGGCGTAATCCGGATTCGGCTCAGCTCCAACACCGCGAAGAAATGCAAAGTCGAATCCGCCGACAAAGGCGTTCCCTTCACTAAAGACAAGACTGTATCCAACCAACGCCCACATCAGTGTCGCGATCCCGACGCATATCAAGCTTTTCAGCATCGTTGAGATCACATTCTTCTGACGGACAAGCCCGCCGTAGAAAAGCGCGAGGCCGGGCACCGTCATCAGGAGAACGAGAGCCGAGCAGGTCAGCACCCAGGCATTGTCCGCGGCGGATTGCGCAGAGCTCGCGACGGCTTCGAGTTTCTGAACGCGAGCCGTCATATCGTCGGCCTGACAAAGAGCAGGTATCGTCATGACGAACACTGGTAACAGACTTATGAAAAATCTCGACCTGGTTAACATTGATTCCTCCTGAGGTATCCGTATCGCTTTGCCTGGCCTTTGCAAAGAAGGTACCGGAAAGGAAAATCAATGCAATTTGCTTATCGGCCAGCAATTTGCTCGGCGGCAGTCAAATCATCGTATTCGACGTGTGTCACGTATTCCGACATATTTGTCGTGCGCGATAGCCAACTCGCACGATTTTGGAGTATCCAACATCGGTTACGGTTTGAGAATTTGGGTGAGTCAGCTTAAAGTGTTATTTCTAATACGACATCCCTATTCCGTATCGACAAATTTGTATGCAGACGATTCTCGAGACTTTATCGGACGTGAGCGAACTCATTTTTGCAGGGAGTGATCGCCCCATAAATCTCAATCCCGCTCTCGAAGCAGCCGCCGGCGGCCTGGGCGCGACCAAAGCATTTCTCTTTCTCGACCACGCAGACGAACAGAAGCTGACACTGACCGCTTCTGGAGGATTGAGCGTCGCCGAGTTCCGGCGCCTGGATTCGTACGGGGACGAACCGGTTTTCAGAAAGATGTTTGAATCCGCCAAGCCTGAGTTTTTTTACATCGCGACAGACGATAAAGTCATCGGCTTGCTTGCCGACGATCTGTCCAAGATGCTGATTGGAGCACCGGTACGCGTCGCAAAGAGATCTCTTGGTGTAATCGGTTTCGCTTTTCCGGAGGCGGTCGAGGATCCGGAGCGGACCGCTAAATTGATCACGGTGATCTCGGCGATGATCGGACAGTCGCTCAGGATCGAGCGTGCCGTACACGGTGAGCGTCAGAAGCTCATCGACGAGAATTCACATCTCCGGCAAGAGTTGAAGGAGAAGCACGACTTCTCTCACATGATCGGCACATCGAACCCGATCAAGCACGTGTACGATCAGGTGAGCCAGGTCGCCAGATCCAATGCGACCGTCTTACTTCGAGGCGAAAGCGGAACCGGAAAAGAAATGATCGCCAACGCGATCCATTACAACAGCCTTCGCAGCAAGCGCCCGTTGATCAAACTCAACTGCGCCGCGCTTCCCGATACCTTGATCGAGGCGGAGCTTTTCGGACATGAGAAGGGTGCTTTCACCGGGGCGGAAAGATTTAAAAAAGGCCGCTTTGACATGGCCGAGGGCGGAACGCTCTTTCTGGATGAGATCGGCGATCTGCCCCTGCAGACGCAGATCAAGCTTCTGCGTGTGCTGCAGGAGCGCGAGTTTGAACGCCTCGGCGGCACCGAGACGATCAAGACCAACATCCGGCTCATTACGGCGACGAACAAGAACCTCGAAGAAGCGATCGCAAAGGGTGAGTTTCGCGAGGACCTTTATTATCGTCTGAACGTATTCACAATCTTCCTTCCGCCATTGCGGGAGCGCCGGTCCGATATACTTTTACTCGCTGAACATTTTCTAGAGAAGTACGAACAGGAGCACGGTAAGCGTATCCGGAGAATCTCGACCCCGGCGATCGACATGCTGATGGCATATCACTTTCCCGGGAATGTCCGCGAGCTTGAGAATGCGATCGAACGTGCCGTGCTGGTGTGCGATTCAAGTGTCATCCATAGTCACCATCTCCCGCCAACGCTGCAGACAGCCGAGGTCTCCGGAACGGTTACGAACCTGACTTTGAAATCGGCGGTCGAGGCATTTGAGCGCGGCCTTATTCAAGACACCCTGAAGTCGACCCGCGGCAACATCGCAAAGGCCGCTCGGCAACTCGACTCGACCGAACGCATCCTCGCGTACAAGATCAGTAATTACGGTATTGATCCAAAGCGGTTTCGAATATGATCGACGTCG
>JANMUW010000212.1:0-3519 GCA_031392105.1 Acidobacteriota bacterium
GCACCGACTGATACACCTGCGACAGCCACTTGTAGTCCTTCTCGTACTGGCCGAGGACCGGATCGGGCGAAATCGCCTCCCACAGTTTGCCGAGCAGGCTATATTCACCGGCAAAATTGTCGCGCACCGCATTGTTGGGCAGACATTGCTGGGCGGCGATCAGACCCTCGTAGCCCTCCACCGCGCGGTCCACGCCGGCAAAGAAAGCGAGGCATTTCTGCATCGCCTCCGGCAACCTATCCTTCAGTTCCTGGATATTCGAGACCACGGCCGTGATGCCCTTCTCGTCGAACTCCAGCGCCTTGGCCACGTCGTCAAAAATGCCCAGGTAATCGACGATCAGGCCGTGGGTTTTCTGTTCCGAGTAGGTGCGGTTCACCCGGCAGATCGCTTGCAACAGCGTGTGGTCGCGCAGCGGTTTGTCGAGATACATGGCCTGCAGAATAGGCGCATCAAAGCCAGTGAGCAGCTTGGAGGTGACGATCAGCAACTTCAGCGGGTCATTGGCATCGCGGAAACGGTCGAGCAGCCGCTCCTCCTCGTCGCGGCCGCGGGCGAAGGGTTTGTACTGCGGCTCGTTGGCATTCACCGTCATTACGACATCGCTGGCTTCGGGTGGCAGCAGTTTGTCCAGTTCGGTTTTGTAGAGCAGGCAGGATTCGCGGTCGAAGGTGACGATCTGGCCCTTGAAGCCGTTCGGCTCCACCTTGTGCTGGAAGTGCTGAACGATGTCCTCGCACACACGCCGGATGCGCTCCGGCGTCTTGACCAGCACTGCCATCTTTGCGGCGGTCTTGCCGAGGTTGTCGCGGTCCAAGTCGGTAAGGTCTCCGGTCATTGCCTTGAAGGCTTCGTCGATGGCAGCCTTGTCGATGCGCAAGTCGAGAAGGCGTGGCTCGAAGTGCAGCTTCAGCGTCGCCCCGTCGCGGATCGACTCCTCGAAGCCGTAGCGGCTCATGTAGCCTTTGGCATCCTCGTCAGCACCGAAGGCATAGAAGGTGTTCTTGTCGAAACGGTTGATCGGCGTGCCGGTCAGGCCGAAGAGAAAGGCATTCGGTAGCGCGTCACGCATCTTGCTGCCGAGGTCGCCTTCCTGAGTACGATGCGCCTCATCCACCAGGGCAATGATGTTGCTGCGCTCGTTCAATGCGCCCGCTTTCCCGTTGGGTGCCTCGCCGAACTTGAAGATCGTGGTGATGATGATCTTGCGCACATCCTGCGCCAGCAATTGCTGCAGCTTGTCGCGCGTCTCGGCCTTCTCCAGATTCGGGATGTCAGCCCCGGTGAAGGTGCCGGTGATCTGGGTATCGAGGTCGATGCGATCCACCACGATCAGCACCGTCGGATTTCTCAGGCCAGGGTGCAGCCGTAGCTTCTGCGCAGCGAACACCATCAGCAGCGATTTGCCCGAACCCTGGAAATGCCAGATCAAACCCTTCTTCGGATAGCCGGCGAGCACCCGCTCGACGATCTTGTTCGCGGCTTCGTATTGCTGGTAACGGCAGATGATCTTGATGCGTCGTTGCCTTCTGTCCGTGGCGAACAGAGTGAAACTGGAGAGGATGTCCAGTACCACATGCGGCCGCAACATGCTTTCGGCGGCGAGTTTCAGTCCATGCAAGGGATGCCGCTGCGAGTCACCGCCATCAGCATCCAGATTCCATGGTCCCCAATCCTTGACCGGCAGGCCGAGCGAACCGTAGTGATATTCCTTGCCCTCGGTGGCCACCGAGAATACGTTGCAGACGAATAGTTCGGGAACGTACTTCTCATAGTCGTCATGCACCTGCACTGCGCCATCAACCCAACTCACGGCGGCCCGCGTGGGTGTCTTGGCCTCGATCAGCACCAGCGGAAAACCATTGACCAGCAATACCAAGTCAGCCCGTCGCTCGGCGCTGCCGGCGCGGAAGACGAATTGCTGGGTGACGACGTACTGGTTTTGCTCGATGTTGTCGAAGTCGATCAGCCTTACCGGCACATGCTCGTTGTTCAGGCCGAAGGGCATGGAACGCTCGCCGCGCAGCCAGGCGGTCATTTCCTCGTTGGCGCGAATCAGACCGTCGGAGCGTACCGAGAGAATGATGGCGCGCAGCTTGTAAAGCACCTGGTCGGCCAGTTCGGGATCGGCGGCGATTTCCGGGTTGAGGCGAATCAGCGCCTCGCGCACCCTTTTTTCGACCAGGACTTCCTGCGTCTGACGTGGAAAGTCGGCGCTGGCGATACGGCGCCAGCCGAGGCCCTTGTGGGCGCGGCCGTAATGGCTTTCCGGTTCCTGTGCAACATTGACCGCGACAGGTTTCGACGGGCCGGCAAGCAGATCGTAGAGGTAGGCTTCGACGGTGTTGGATTCGTTAAACATTCGTGCTACTCCTCAGCAGTCAGGGCGCGCCTGAGCAAAGTAGCCTTTAGCGCTAACGAATCTTCAAAGCGTGCAGAGATTTTTGACAACGAAGTCTCAATCTCATCGAATTCAGCCGCGATTTGTTCTTGTTCAACAAGCGGAGGAATGTAGGCCGTTAAACGGCCGAGGATTTTTTCGTTGATACCAGGCATTACCGTGCCATAGGCTTGACCCTGAATCCAATTTTGGGTTGTCTCCGATCTCAAAAAATGAAAGAAGTAGCGTTGGTGCATCCGGCTTGGGTCGACACGAAAACGAATGCAGTCCGATCCGACGAGAAACCGATCATATTCACCTCGGACAAAGATCAAATTGCTCATGTCTCCTTTTCGGCCCATGACCATGTCACCGCTTCTCATCCAATATTTTTCGAGACGCTCCCAGTCCTTTTCTCCGACGAACGGCCCATCTTCAATACTCAAGCCACCATCCCTCATATTCACTGGATTGATGATTGGATGGCCACTTGCCTGATATGCAGATGCTTTTAGCACGGTTCCAAAAGGCCCTGTCTGCAAAGATAAGTCTCCAGATGTTATCAACTCACTACAGGGTTTGAGGGTATGCCTTGATGGCGAAGCAAAGTATTCGACCGCCAAAGAGGATCGCACTTTCATGAGTGCGAATTGACTTGTCCTGAGAGCTTCAAGAAAAGATTCTGTTGAGATCAAAGCTTCGACAATCTGCCGCTGCGCCTCTACCGGTGGCAGCGTAAATTCAAAATCAGCCAGACTCGACCAATTGGTGCGCGGACTCAGGCTCCCCGCCGACGTGCCCACCGCGTGATCGAAAAATGCATCAGTCTGGCAGATGAATGGCAACAACTTTGGCATCAGGACATTTCCATCCTGGCTTTCCAGTACATAGATGTCACCCGAACACAAACCCGAAAAATCGGCTACGGCCACCTTGCGCTGATAAGCCCGGCGCTTGCCGAACAACACTTGCCCCGGCTTGAATACGCTGGTGAACGTCACACCATCTGCCACGTTACCCCAAGTGCGAATCCGCAAATCTCCCGGCTCCAGATGTTCCAAGCCGACAAACCGCTCGACCCCCTCGGCGAGTGGATCGGCACAGCGCGCCTTGGACAGACGTACTACGTTTCCGAATTT
>JANMUW010000293.1:0-1888 GCA_031392105.1 Acidobacteriota bacterium
CAGCTCCTGATTATCGTGAGCTTTTTCGATCGACCACTCCGTTACAACGAGACCTTTGTTTCTCGCCCGATTGATCTGTGCGCGGATCGAGGAATTACGAGCGACGATGTTGATCCATTCGCGCGGATGCCAGACGGGCTGGGCACCGAGCAAAACATTTGAGTGATCCGAAGCGTCGCGGAAGAGCGAGTCGAGTCTCGCCTCGGCTCCGAAATATACAACGCCAAGGCCTTTTGCTGTCGAGGCGTTTTCGAACTCAGTCGTAACGCTCTTCAATTCTCTCTCGGCGCAGACGGGGGCACCGGCGACGACGCGGACACCGCCGGATGAGACATAGCCGACTACGGATTCCCCATCATCTCCAAACCAATATTCAATACCGGGATTCACGATCTGGAAACAGGTCGTGTTCCAACCGTACTTCATCACCAGATCGCGAGCCCGTTCATAGTTATCGCGATCCATGTACATCAATCCCTGGCGTTTTGAACCGTCTTGATCTCAAAAGCGCGGATAAAGGTTTCGACTTCACTCAAGCTAGGTCGAAAGTCAGCCGACCGTGCGTTGTCGATCTTTGCCGCAGTCTTCAAAATATAACCTTTGTAAGCGGCCAAATGTTCCGGCGAGTCGTAGACCTTCCAGCCGGAGCCAACGCCCGAGCGAAATTCTTCCTCTTTGTCGGGCAGCCCCTTCAACTTTGTTGGAAAATCCATCTCGACAAAATATTCACCGTTAGTGGTAAATCCCTGGAAGAAAAACCGAAGCCGTAAATTAGAAATTGTCACAAAACCGTCCTGCGAGATATCTGTTACGGTCAGCAGACCGGCTCCATTGGTAAAATCAACTTTTGCTCCTTTCGCATAAAAGGTTTGATGAGCATCCATCCAGGTTACGTGTGGTGGCGGATTCTCTCCGTATGTCGACAAGGGCGTAGAATCACCGAGCAGAGATCGTAACTCGGCATCCCGATTTTCAACATACTGCGGATAACGAGCGAAAGCGTTTTTATAGTCCTGAATCTTGAATACAGAAATGCGCGCTTCATCGTTCGACTCTTTGTATCGAAGGTTGAATCTAAGGGTCCGGCCGCCGATCAGGTCGGGCTTATAATCGTCGCAGGTGAGAATGCATTCAGGAACTGCGAAATACTGGACATCTCGTATCCAGGCCGCATCCCGAGAGAAACTCACATTCTCGAATATTATCTGGCGCCCGACGCCAGTCTGGGTCATCCCTTCAATCTCGTTGCAGTAAGGTTCCGAATACATGGCCTCGGTCTCTGAGACCTCGGCGTTTTTAGGTTCGATAATGCGGTAACAGCTAATCGCGGAGAGACAGACAACGATAAAAACGAGCTGCTTCATAGACGCAAGGGCCATCAACTCTGCGATGTATTCAGCACGGTCTTGAACGCCATCTTGGCGAGCTTCCATGTCCGATTCCAGTCGATCTTCCCATCGTCGTCGCGGCCCATCAGCTTGCTGACGAACATCCGGCGAAAATCTTTGCCTTCACGGCGAAGCATGAATTCTTTCGCGTACGGTTTCGCGGTTTCGAAGAAATTGAACTCCGGATCGGTGATGATGCCGATTCCCTCGAGCGTCATCAGGGCGCGCATGATGTACGTAAAGTTCGATGGCAGACGGAACGGATAGTCGTACATCACGTCCGCGAGATCGTACGTCAGCTCTTTGAAGTTCACATCCTTGAGTTTCAGATTCAGATGAAACTCGAACATCTTCTCGACCACGGGCCTGACGCTGTCCGCCTTCGAACCGGGCTTTAGAAAATCGAGGTCGATCAGATCCTGGGCAATCCCTGCCGGATCTTTACTTACGACGTGGAAAAAGGCGTCGATCATCTTGGCCTGCAATTCGGAGCTGATCCG
>JANMUW010000304.1:0-5769 GCA_031392105.1 Acidobacteriota bacterium
CATTTGCCGTACTCTTTGCTCCGAACGCTCAGCGGATCTATTCGATGAACGCCGACGGTTCGAACGAGATTGAGATCACTACGAGCGCGTCGCCTTCACACACATATAATTTTCCCGAATGGTCACCTGATAATTCTCGCAAGGCATTTACCGGAAGCTATCAGATCGGCAGTAATAATTTTACGGGCCTGGGCACCGCCAGTTCCGACGGAACAAATCCGGTATTTCTGGCGGCTGCGGATACGGATAAGCCGCTTTTGTGGATCGACCATTCTGAGTTGCCGGCCGTTCGGTTTTCGCGTGGAGGATTTGTCCAGTTTGACGACCTTGAAGCCAGTGACTTGGAGCGCGATATCAAAGTCATTCGCTCGGGAAATTTGAGCGTCGCGACAACGGTTGATTACGCGACCGCCGACGGCACAGCAACTGCCGGACTAGATTACACAGCCGCGAGCGGCACGCTGCTTTTCGCTCCCGGCGAGATCACAAAAACAATATCGGTCACCATTCTCGACGACACACTCGTCGAAGGGGACGAAACCGTTCTACTTTCGCTTTCGAACCCGACGGGCGGACGGATCACTTCCGGGTCAAACGAAGTTTTGCGGATCTTCAACGACGACACGCAATACGAATTTCGAGCGGATTCTCTGAACCAGACTCTTCCGGAAACAACCACATCGGCGCAGTTCACAATTATTCGCACCGGCACTACGAATGCGGCCGGGATAACCTTTTCGACTAGCGACGGAACCGCAACGGCGCCGGACGACTATTCGACGGTTTCGACGACCGTTAATTTTGGAGAAACACAAACTGAAGCGTCGGTTACCGTTCCGATGAATAACGACAATACTGACGAACCTAACGAATTCTTCACCGTTACACTGTCAAACGCGCCGTTAAACGGAACCCTCGGACCGAACTTTACGACGAGCCTCAATATTACGGACGACGACGTAGATCACACGGTCGAGAACGCGACTTATGCCGTTCGGGAAACGGCCGGAACTATCTCCGTCAAAGTTAAGCGGAACGACAGCACTGCCACATCGGCTGTTTCCTACCGTACGGTCGACGGCACGGCGACGCGGCCGGGCGATTATGCCGAGACCGCCGGCACACTAAACTTCGCCGTCGGCGTATCCGAACTAACGGTCAATATTCCGATCGTCTTTGGTCACACGCGCGAGCCGAACGAGACGTTTCAGTTTCAATTGTTCAATCCATCTCCTGGCACTTTAGGATCGCCCGGTTTCGCCGTGATCACTATCCTCGATGAGGCGCTTTCTTTACCCGCCGCACCCGATCTCGTTTCGTGGTGGACTGGCGACGGCAATCCACGCGATGTCCGCAGCCGAAACAACGGCACACTGCAAAACGGCGCCGGCTTTGCTCTCGGATATAGTGGCCAGGGTTTCCTGTTTGACGGCACTGACGACCGCATTTTTGTTTCGGCTTCGAGTTCTTTGGACGTCGGGTTGAGCGACGGCGGATTTACGGTCGAAGCCTGGGTTAATCCGACTTCGAATATCGTGCAGCAACCGATCTGGGAATGGAACAGCGGTGGGCCGACGACTCCCGAAATAGGAGCACATCTCTGGCTGTCCGATCAGTTTAACGGCGGGGTCCCCGGCAATATCTTCGCAAACATCCGCGACACGAATGGCAATAACCATTTTCTCGAAACCTCGACGGGCGTGATGACTCCTAATGAATTTCAACACGTTGCGTTGACCTACGATAAGACGAGCGGTACAACCCGAATATTTCGCAATGGCGTGATCGTCGCAACTGCGAATCTTGGTATCTTTACGCCCCAAACTGCATTTGATCTTTATTTCGGCAATCGCCCCGGCTCATTATTCTTTAACGGAAAACTAGACGAGCCCGCGATCTACCGACGCGCTTTATCGCCAACGGAAATTCAGAAGATCTATAACGTCCGTGACGGTGGAAAGCATAAACCGACAGCTACGGTTGCTCCTTCGGGCATTGTCGGATTCTGGTCAGGTGACGGCGATGCCAGGGACATCGCCGGTCCAAACTCCGGCACACTCCGTAATGGCGCCGGGTATGCGATCGGCAAGGTTGGGCAATCATTTAAACTCGACGGCGTCGACGACGAGATCCTCATCGGTGATCCGCCGCAGCTCGATGTCACGTCGCTCACGCTGGAGGCGTGGGTAAATCCGAACAACACACCGGGCGCCGGATTATGGGATGTCATTTCAAAATGGGGATTCGATGGCGCGACTGACAGTTATCTCTTGTCGATCTTCAAAACCAGTGCCGGCAATATGCACGTTTTCGGAGCCATCGGCGATGGAGTCGGTGGTGATAGCGGCCTTATCGGCAACGCCGTCGCGATCACACCGAACGTGTGGACGCATATTGCGATGACCTATAACTCGGCGAACGGCGACAATCGTCTTTTCGTCAACGGCGTTCAGGTCGCCGCACGCACCAAGCCCGGCGGCGCGTTCAACTCATCTCTCAATGTGTACATCGGGCGCGAAGATTCTGTGCTGGTCCGAAGATTTAGCGGTCTGATCGATGAAGCCGCGATCTACAACCGCTCGCTGACACCGGATGAGATCTCGTCCATATATAACGCCGGGCTCGCCGGAAAACTAAAAACCGCAACCACACCAATCGGCTTCGGCGAAGTTACCGAAACGCGTGAAATCACGAGAGCACTCATGGGTGTGGGAAACGGCGCGTGGAATCCTTCTTACCTGTCGCCGCTCGCGGTCAGCACTACGGTTGGTGACGCAACGATCAACTTCCCGTCCGTCACGACTGTCGGCACGACACAGCAGATCCAGCTCGACCCGTCCCTGTTTCTGTCTCTGCCGTACGGTACACACACCGGCTTGTTCTACGACGTCGCGACGAGCTCCGTCTATTCCGGAAGTCCGACGGTGTGCTTCAACTTGCCGGCGTTCACGTCGTTTGAATTTCGGGACCTTCGTGTCCTCCATTTTGAAAACGGATCGTGGGTGGATGTGACGAATGAATCGACGACCGCGTATCCAGCACTCTGTACGGATCCTGTTGCGTCTCTATCGCCGTTCGCGATCGCTATGCTCGCACCAACTGCCGCCAACGTTTCCGTTGGAGGGCGAGTCATGGACTTAGGAGGCGTAGGAATCGGTAAGGCGCGGGTTCGGATCGAACCCGCAGCAGGAGGCGAACCTCGTTTCGCTATGACAAATCCGTTTGGGTATTTTAGTTTCGAAGATATCGAAGCCGGACCGATCTATATTGTTTCCGCGTCGCACAAGCGGTATGAATTTGCACCACGTACGCTTCATGTCGTCGATGAAGTGACTGATCTCGGTATCTTTGCGTTGCCGTAACAAGCAGAGACTACCTCTCCTTCGGAAGGAGAGGTGGCAGTCGCTTCGGCTGACCGGGTGGTTCTCTCTTAGCATTACCAGCCCGGTAGATATGAGTTCTCTTCTCTTCGTGTGTCTGGTGTGCTTCGTGGTTCCGGTTTAAAAAGCAAAACCACGAAGCGCACGCAGTCACTCTGCATTTGTGACCTTTCTTGTTTCGTGTTCTTTTCGTGTGGGTTCGTGTGATTCGTGGTTTGCTTATGAAACCGAACCACGAATCACACGAAACACACGAACGAGCCCGACATTACAAACATACAAACACACGCAGTTTCTTTTCTTTTCCGTGCGTTCGGTGTGTTCTGTGGTTAGAAAAGGTCGCGAAGCATTTGACCACGGATTACACCGAAAACACGGAGAAGAAGGCTCGGAATCCGGTGGTGTTTCGGCCGTTAATAATCATACAAGCACACTAGATACACGAAAAGAAGGAAACAATAAACTTACAAAAAAGGGAGTTTACTTCTTCTCAATTACCTCAACCTCATCACCGACACGCACGGTTCCTCCTGTGGTGTCGGCGATCAGGTTCTGACCGAACAGCACATTTCCGTTGCGATTTCGGTACTCGGAAAGAGTCTTCAAAGGTTCTTTCCCATTTTTTTGCCCGGTCGCCTGATCGACCGTCGTAATTACGCAGCGGGCGCACGGTTTGACGATATGGAATTCGGTCGCCCCGATCCGGATCCGCTTCCACGTGTCTTCTTCGAATGGTGCCGAGCCTTTGACGACGAAGTTTGGGCGGAAACGATTCATGGGCACCGGTTCGGCTAATCGCAAGTTTAGATCCTCGAGCGAGCCTTCGCCGATCAACAAAAACGGATAGCCATCGGCAAAGCTCACCGTGTCCTCAAATCTTCTGACGGCATAATCCGGGCTGACGATACGCTTCGATGTCTCGGGCATTACGACGAGCCGGCAGTTGAAGCCGATCGCTTCGGAAAACCATTCATCGACTTCCTTCGGATAGAACTCGCCCTTCACTGTGCTGTTCCAGATCTTCACGGTCGCCGTTTCTCCGGTTCCCGATTCGGGTGCAACATCGATCTTGTTACCGTTCATTGCCGCCGTCAGTCCGCCGGGCCCGACCTCGATATTGACAAGCGCCATCCGCGGCACTTCCCTCTGCGTAATGAACTGCCGGTCCTCATCGACGAGCATCCAACGCCGGTCGTATTGCAGCCCGCGATCTTCGACGACGGCGGATTCGAGAGCGATTCCCTTCAACGATTTGATCGGGTAGATGTTTAGTTCGGTAATATGCATTCGTTTTTCACGCGGAAAGCATCGTCGTTTAGTGTCAGCACCGCGAGCGGACGCTCAACTGACTGGAGCGCAGGCATCCCTGCCTGCAACGCCGCGTTTTTCAGCGGCGTAAAACGTCGAGATTCCCGAGCTTGTTGAGTGTCAGCACCGCGATCGGAAACTCAACTAACTGGAGCGCAAGCATCCCTGCCTGCAACGCCGCGTTTTTCAGCGGCGTAGAACGTCGAGATTCCCGAGCTTTTTCGCGTCGAAGCGACGCTCATGCAGGCACGGATGCCTGCGCTCCAGTCGCGTCATATCTGACAATACCTCACTCACATTTTCTGCAATGCCCGCAAATTACTTGACAGACCTCGCCCTGTCCTGTAAATTAGCACTCTTGGACACAGAGTGCTCAGTTTCATCTTTTCGGCCTTGGGTCCAAGTCGTCATTTTATCACCATCATTTCAAACGAAGGAGTAAACAACTATGGCAACGAACATTAAACCACTGCACGACCGTGTGATCATTCGCCGGATCGAAGATTCGACCGACAAGACCGCGGGCGGGCTTTTCATTCCGGATACTGCGAAAGAGAAACCGCAAGAAGGCGAAGTCATCGCAGCCGGAGACGGCAAGTATAAAGAAGACGGCACGCGTCAGGCGCTTGATGTGAAAGCGGGCGACCGTGTTCTGTTCGGCAAGTACAGCGGATCCGAGATCAAGCTTGACGGTGAAGAGTTCATCATCATGCGCGAAGACGAGATCCTTGGGATCATCAATCGGGCGGGAGCGGCGGCGTAATGCCGCGGTCTTTGGTCTTTGGTTTTTGGCCTTCGGTTTTTGCTGGAGCCCAAACCGCTGACTCGAGACCCAAGGCCTAAGACCTAAGGCCAAAAACCAAAACACGAATTTTTAGAAGAATTCAGGAGATAAACACACAAATGGCAAAACAAGTAGTTCACGGAGAAGAATCACGCGCCGCTATTTTGCGCGGAGTCAATCAGCTTGCTGATGCAGTCAAAGTCACGCTCGGACCGAAAGGCCGCAACGTCGTCATCGACAAAAAATTCGGCTCGCCGACGATCACAAAGGACGGCGTCACCGTCGCAAAGGAAATTG
>JANMUW010000337.1:0-2564 GCA_031392105.1 Acidobacteriota bacterium
AAATGTGAACCGACCGGAGCTCTGAGCCTTGGCGCGATTCTCGAAGATAAGAAGAAGTTTGAGGGTAAAAAGATTTGCGCGATAGTCAGCGGCGGGAACGTCGATGCCGCCGTTTTCAAAAAGATACTCGATTAGCCGTCAATCAAGCGGAGAGGATCAGGTAAGTACCGCCTTCAACTACGCCATTAAAATTATGAGTTCCGCGTTTTTAACTTCCCCTAATTCCGGACTTCCTCGACAAACGTCACGCGGTTGATCTCGTGAAGAGTCGTCGCGCCGGCAAACACTTTCTTCACCGCCGACTCGCGCAACGACGACAATCCTTCCTTTTCAGCCTGGCGACGGATCTCCGAGCCCGGCCGCCGTTCGATGATCATTTCGCGAATCGAATCCGACATATCCAGAAGCTCGTGTATCGCCGTTCGACCGCGATAACCCGTGTGATTACACGCGTCGCACCCGACATTGCGATAGAACGACTGCGAACTCACGTCCTCCGGTCGCAATCCCGAGCTAAAAAGGTCCTCGCGCGACGGCTCGTAATGTTTCTTACAGGTTGGGCACAACAACCGCACCAGTCGCTGCGCCAGCACGCAGTTCAGTGAAGACACGAAGTTATACGGCTCGACGCCCATGTTTAGGAAACGGCCGATCACATCGATAACGTTGTTGGCGTGGACGGTCGTGAAGACGAGGTGACCGGTCAGTGCCGATTGGATCGCGATCTGCGCCGTCTCTTCGTCACGAATTTCTCCGACCATGATCTTGTCCGGATCGTGACGCAAGATCGATCGAAGCCCGCGTGCGAACGTCAAACCTTTTTTCTCGTTGACCGGGATCTGCATGATCCCCTGCAGCACATACTCGACCGGATCCTCGATCGTGATGATCTTGTCTTCTTCGTTGCGGATCTCGTTCAAAGCACCGTAAAGAGTCGTCGTTTTACCGGAGCCGGTCGGGCCCGTGACAAGGACCATCCCGTACGGCTCCTTGATGTAGATTCGAAAGCGTTCGAGATCGTCGGCATCGAAGCCGACAACATCGAGACTAAGATTCTTGAACTCTTCGGAGATCTGTTCCTTGTCGAGGATTCGGATGACGCAGTTTTCGCCAAAGTTCGATGGCATGACGGAAACACGGAAATCGACGGTGCGTCCCTTGTAACGAACGCGGAAGCGTCCGTCCTGCGGTACGCGTCGCTCCGCGATATCGAGCTCGGACATGACCTTGATACGGGAAATCAGCGTTTGATGATATGCAATGTCGATCGGGTCGACCTTCGCATACAGAGCTCCGTCGATGCGGAACTTGACACGTACGTCGCGGTCACCGGCCTCGATGTGGATATCCGAAGCCCGCGACTCCATCGCGTTGTAGACGATGGTGTCGACAAGCTTGATGATCGGCGACATATCGGAGTCGCTCGCCAGGCGATCAAGATCGAGCACTTCCTCACCCTGTTCCGTTTCTTTAACGAGCGAGATCTTGAATCCCGACGCTGCCTCCTGCAGAACGCGCTGCGTGGCATCACCCTTTTTAAGAACGACGTCTATCGCGCCCTGCGTCGCGATGTACGGCACGATCCGGACATTGAGCGCGTTCTCGAGTTCATCAAGCCGCTCGAGATTTGTAGGGTCCGCCATGGCAGCATGCAAATCCATGCCTTCACGCTTCAACGGTACGAAGTGGTTGCGAAGCATCATCTCGACCGGGATCTTGGCAAGCTCCTCATAGTCGATCGGCGACGGCTGATCGGTAGGAAGCAGATCGATGTATGGCAGCCGATATCGACGGGCCAGCTGCTTTGCCTCGATGACCTCAGGTGGTTCGTTCTCGAGGAAGTCGGAAAGCTCGATCCGCGGCGACGATTTTGCTGTTAGCGTGTTCTGTTCGGTACTCATTAATTTGTTCTATCTTCTTCCACCCGTCGGGCCCGCCGATATAGTCTCGATGATCGGCAGGTAGATCGCCAGCAGGATCGCAACGACAACTCCCGCCATAAAGATAAGGATCAAGGGCTCGAGCAACGTCGTCAATTGGTCGAGCTTGACCTCGGCTTCCGCATCGTAGAACGCGGCGACCTCGTCGAGCATCTCACGCAAGCTGCCTGATTTTTCGCCGATGCCTATCATGTCCAGCCCGAGCTCAGGTATCCAGTTCGCCTTTTCCAGGGCCTCAACGAAACCGCGACCCTCTCTTATCATCGGCAGTACGGCCTGGCTCCTTTGACGCAGTTCGAGATTGTTCAGCGACTGAGATGCAATGTCCCACGAATCAGGTACCGTAATACCGCCCGAAAGCAGGGTCGAGAGCGACCGCGAAAGCTGAGCCGTCGCCATCTGGCGAATGAGGACGCCCCCGATCGGAAGCTTCAATAAAAGCCGGTGGACCATGAGCCTACCCGAATCGGTCCGCACCCATGTGAAAAGGGCGAGCCCGATCAATATGCCAAGCGGAAGCATCCACCAAATGTTATTCGCAACGCCGGTTGAAATTGCCAGTACGACAACTGTGATCGTCGGAAGCCCACGATTAGCTGCCAGGGCCTTGAAGAGGTCAGACAT
>JANMUW010000347.1:0-5388 GCA_031392105.1 Acidobacteriota bacterium
TGTCCGCCTCGTACCGCGGCATATGGATCGCGACCGTCTGCAGCCCGGTCGGCTCATACTTCTTGATCAGCTCATGTAGCTGCGGCATCTTGTCTTTGCAGATCCCACATGACACGGCCCAAAAATGGACCAGCGTCGGCCTGCCCTGGATCTGTTCTTGTACATCTTCCAGCGATCCGTTGAACCAAGTGGTCGCTCCATCGAGCTCCGGCATCGCATCTCCAATTCTCATTGCCATGTTCTTAGTTCTCCAGTGCTAAACGGTAAGTGGTAAGTGAAATTTGAACTTACCACTTACCGTTTTCAACTTACCGCTATACCTTCAGGTTCTCCTGACCCGGTTTCCAATCTGCCGAGCAAAGTCCGCCGGTCTGCAATCCCTGCAGAACGCGAAGCGTCTCGTCGACCGAGCGGCCGATATTCAGATCGTGAACGACCGAATACTGAAGTACGCCTTCCGGATTGATGATAAACAGGCCGCGAAGTGCGATGTTCGCATCGTCAACCAAAATGTTGTACTGGCGTGCAAGCTTGCCGCCTACGTCGGACGCGATCGGGTACTTTACGCCCTCGATCCCGTTCTGGTCCTGCGGTGTCTTGAGCCATGCACGATGCGAATGCACCGAGTCCGTCGAGACACCGACGACTTCGGCACCGATGCCCTGAATCTCTTCAAGCCGGTCCGAGAAGTTGATCAACTCGGTCGGGCATACGAACGTGAAGTCGAGCGGGTAGAAGAGCAGAATGAGCCATTTGCCCTTGTAGTCCGAAAGCTTCACATTCTCGGCCAAGGTGTCGATGTTCTTTGTCGACGGCATGTTGAAATCCGGTGCCGGCTGTCCGACCTTCGCTAATGTCGTTTTATTTTCAAATGCAATTCCTGTTGCAGCTGTCATGATTTAAGTATTAGTTCTCCTTGTTTACTGAATTTTTGCCACAGAGAACACAGAGAAGAAAACATCTTTTCAAGCTCTGTGAACTCTGTGGCTAATCTTTTCCCGCGCAATCGGGGCAAATCCCGCGCAGCGTAAATTCGATCGACTCGGGTTTGAAATTCGAGTGTGTCGCTGCTGTCGTTATGAGCTCGGCAGGCAGATCCATTTCGATATCCACAAGCTTTCCACACTTGGTGCAGATGGCATGGTCGTGCCGCGATGTCATCCGGTCGAAGCGGCTCGCTCCGTTCCCGAACTGGATTTCGGCAATGTGCCCCGCTTCCTTCAGGTACCGAAGTGAGTTATAAACCGTCGCAAAGCTGATGCTCGGCAGCAAATCCCTGGCTGCGGCAAAAACCTCATTAGCTGTCAGATGCAGGTCCGCATCGCGAATCACCTGCAACACAACCTCGCGTTGCTTGGTCAAACCCAGATCTTGAATGCTTTTGTCGGTCATCCTCACGTTGGATTTAGAATAATTCTAAATTGGTCTTGAGTCAAACTCGGATGGGTAATCGTTAGGCGTGTGAAGTCCTTATATCAGATGTACGGCGTCAGTCGCTGGAGAATAGCCTGCTTTGACTGCACACCGACCATGCGATCAGTTTCCTTACCGTCCTTGAAAATGATCAGCGAAGGTATGCTTTGCACTCGGAAGCGTCCGGCAGTTACTTGATTGGCATCGACATCGAGCTTGCCGACGCGAACCTTTCCGCTCAATTCTTTCGCCAGTTGTTCGATGATGGGTGCGACCATTCGGCAAGGCCCGCACCATGCCGCCCAAAAGTCGACGAGTACCGGCAGCGGCGATCTCTCAACGTCTGCCGCAAAATTCTGATCGGTAAAAATTCGGGGATTGATCTCCACGCTCAGCAGTGATTTGCAGCGGCCACACACAGGAGCGCCTTGGCCCCGGACGACGCGGTTGTTTGCTCCACAGTCATGGCAGCGAATGATCTGTGCGTTCGCAGGGCTGTTCATGGATCGACCTCCATCGTGATTTATCACAGTTTCGCAAATCAATCTCCCACCAGACAAGGTGTATAGAGTGCAAAAAAAAGAATCCCGTCCGCGGCATAAACGGACGGGATTCGGATTGTAAGGTTATAGCTCTTTAGGAGGAGTACTTTCCTTACAAATTTTACGGCTTCGCCTTGGGTGCCGGGCTACCCGCTCGGGCAGGCTGCGCGGCTGCTGCGGCTTTTTCGGCGATCACGGCGCGCGTCGCGTTGACGGTGTACGCACCTGATGGCTCCGTAATGAGCTTGTAGCCATTCGGCAGCGTGAACAACGATGGATCAGGCTCGCTGCGGACGATGTTCGTCAGTCGATATGTCTGCTCTCCAAAACGCGGATCGTTGTGTTTCGACATTACGACGAGCTGTAGCTCTTTCGAATACCATTTCTCGTATGTGATCTCGATGGAGCGTTCGTTTCCAATCGCACCTGCCGGGATCGTCGTGACAGTACGAGTTCCTTCAGCGTCCACACCTTCGATGTTCTGCGTGCCGAGCTCTTCAGTCCGTTTGTCCCATTGTGAGTTCGAGCCCGCTCCGGTTCCAAAGGAATAAGCCATAGTTAAGGCCTGCTCAGCTTCGCCTAATAACTGACCGTGCATCACCCGCGGGCTAACGGTCACGACAGGAGCGGCCGTGACCGCTACCTTGATCTCTTCGTGAACCTTGTCCGAAATGACCGCTTGGTTTGATCCGGTACTGCGGGCTTCGACCGCCGCCTTGATCTCAGATCTCACCTTGTCCGAAAGTAGGTTTCCCTCCACTGTTGTCATAGGCGCGACACCGGTCACGACCCTAATGTCATGGCGGGGCCGAAAAACCATCTGACGCGTGGTCTTTAGGTTCGGGTCGATTGCGTAACGAAAGCCGGCCACCGGATCAAGCAGGGTTACTCCCTGGCCGTAGGTGAATAACGAGCCGCCAAGCATTCCGCCAAAGCCCGGCCCCATCTCGCGGCGAAAACGTCCTTCACCATTCCGGTAAAGTTTGCTTGTCGAGTTGCGCACGATCCGGTTTCCGTCGGCAAGCGTTTGCACGCTTTCACTGACGGCTTCGGCCGAGAACGGCGCATTTTTCACCGTACCTTCGGAACTCGCGGCAATTTCCGCAAGAACTTTTGCGTCCTGGGCATTCGCGTAAACGCCAAGCAGAACGAACATTACAAATGTAGAAATGATCTTCATAACTCTCCTCCAAAAGCTCTCTATCTAACCAGGCGGATAGCACGCGTAACACCGTCACTTCCGATAAGAAGGTCGGCCTTGACCGTATCCGTTTCATTCTCGAGTGGAACATCGACACCCATCGCGAACAACGTCGATCGTGAAACATCGACACGCACGATACGGCCGCCCCGCTCAGTTTCATTAGGGTCGCCCGCGTACGATAGCGCATAGAAGTCGCCTTCGTAACGAATCTGCTGTGCCGCAGATTGCTTCGGACGGTTAACCCGCACCTCAGGCTTGCTCGATATCCTTTCTGCCTTCATCCCTTGCGAAGGTCGTGGCAAGTCAGCAATGACTTCCCTATCAGGCTCCGGGAACGTCTTCACATCTCCGGTCCTTGATGCTTCGGGCGCGGGATGACGGACGACTTCGATGGGCTTCGATCTAAAGACAAACAGGCTAATCGCAACCGTTGCGACTACCATTACGACGCTTGCCATGGAACCAGCCAATTTCCTGCCAACGAACAAGCGCTTTGGACCCGGGAACTCCGTAGCCACGTTCAGCCGCGCCCGAACCGAATCGAACAACGCCGTGTTAGCCGTTATCTTGTCGATGTCCCGGGCCGAAAGCGTATCTGCCTTCACCAGAACCTTCGCGATCTCATCCAAATTTTTCTTTTCCAACTTACGCATCGATAACTACCCGATACAAGGACGTCCCGACCCCCGCCTCGGTTACATAAACTTCTTCAAAACACGACGCATCGCATTGCGGGCGCGCCATGCTTTTATCTTAACTTTCGACTGCGACCACCCGGTCACCTCGGCGATCTCCGCGACGGTCATTTCTTCGGCATAGAGCATTTGCAGTAGACCGCGATCCTCGGCCGGCACATGGCGAAGTAATTTGTCCGCAAGATCGCGGTGCAGCACGATACTTTCGGCATCCTGAGGCCCGGCCGCGGGAAACGCGGACAGAGAATCCATCTCGCCCTCAGTCAGATCGCAGCATAGATGCTCGGGCCTTCGCTTGTTATTTCGGAGAGTATCAAAGCACGCATTCGTCGTGATCCGGGCGAGCCAACTCGCGAGCGAAAGATCATGGCCTCCGCGAAACTTGATAAGCTCGACAAACGCTTTTGCGAAGCTTATTTGAATTATCTCTTCGATCTGTTCCGGCCTTCGAAAATAACGGCCCGCGACAAGTCCAACCATCCGCTTGTGCCGGTCGAATATCTGTTCGAATGCAGTTTCGTCACCCGCCAGAATCAACTCCACGAGCTGGGAATCCGAGCGCGTCAAACGAACTGCGCTAAGAGCGATATCTTCGTCTGCGCGAGTTATGAGATTCTCGTTTTGCAACGCGGTTTGGTAACTGCTCATGTCTGATTCGAAAAACAATGAGGTCCGTCAATCTCTAATGACGGACATCGCTGCAACGTGGTTACGAGATTTTTTCCTGCATAGTGCGTCTAGGGGTACGCACAACAGACCGAGAAAGTTTAGAGGCGGGCGTTAATCGTTTCGATCGAGCAGTAGCTTGCGCCGTGCCTGGACCTGCAAACCGGCACGTTTTGACGTGACTTGAATGTTTCGTTCAGCAGGACTTCCGGTTTCTCCAAGAGGTATTTTGGGAATATACGTGATGACGTAGCTCGCGTCGATCATCTTCGCAATAAACGCAGTTTTTTCGACCATCTCGTCGAGGCTTTCGGGGATCACCGCAGTTCCGTTCGTATTTTCAGCGACAGTTTCCAACTGCTTCTCGCTGTTTTCGAGATCGGATTTTCTCGCCTTCAATCTTCGCAGCAGCGTTCGATCGAGATTGATCGTTTTTGCTTTCGGAGCTGTCGCCACGTCTCGAACTCCATTAGGCAACTGAGCCGCGACTTCGTCCGGCATAGCCTTGGGAGGTGGAGAGTTTGTGATCAGCTTCGTCCGCGGTGCCATGTCGGCCGCCTCCATCATCGTATAGCTAATAACGTGGACGCTGATCTCGGTCGAAAGCAGCCGCCTGAGGGCATCGCGTTTTCGGGTTTCATTACTGTTGCTGTCGGTCCCGTCGGTGATCAGGACGAGATGCTTGTTTTCGAGCGGATTCTTCAACAGAAAATCCGTCGACATGTTCAGTGCATCGACAAAGACGGAACGCCTCCCGAAGTTTGTTCGTCCGATCGCACGTGATATTTCTGACCTATCGGTGGTCCACTCGGCAACGATCTCAGCTTTATCTGCATACTGGATGAGGGCCACAGAATCTTCGGGCCTT